>NZ_JBLRWX010000076.1:0-18168 GCF_047921035.1 Natronococcus sp. | reverse complement strand
CGATGTACATCGCGGTGGGCGACCAGCAGGGCGTCGACCGCGCGGAGCTTCGAGGGACGATTCAAAACGACCTCCTGAAGGAGTACATCGCGCGCAACACCTACATCTACCCGCCCGAGCCGTCGATGCGGATCATCACGGACATCTTCGACTTTTGTGCCTCCGAGACCCCGAAGTTCAACACGATCTCGATCTCCGGCTACCACATCCGCGAGGCCGGCTCCACGGCGGCCCAGGAGCTCGCCTTCACCCTCGGCAACGGCATCCAGTACGTCGAGGCCGCCATCGAAGCCGGACTGGACGTCGACGACTTCGCCCCGCGCCTTTCCTTTTTCTTCAACGGGCACAACAACATCTTCGAGGAGGTCGCGAAGTTCCGCGCTGCGCGACGGATGTGGCACGACATCATGGAGGAGCGCTTCGACGCCGACAACCCGAAATCGAAGCAGCTGAAGTTCCACACCCAGACCGCGGGCTCGATGCTGACCGCCCAGCAGATCGAGAACAACGTCGTCCGAGTGGCCTACCAGGCGCTGGCGGCCGTCCTCGGAGGCACCCAGTCGCTACACACCAACGGGAAAGACGAGGCGCTGGCCCTGCCGACCGAGGAGTCGGTGCGGACCGCCCTGCGGACCCAGCAGATCCTCGCCCACGAGTCCGGCGCTGCCGACACGATCGACCCGCTGGCGGGGAGCTACTACGTCGAGTCACTGACCGACGACGTCGAAGCGGACGCCTACGAGATCCTCGAGGAGGTCGACGAGCGCGGCGGGATGCTCGAGGCCGTCGAACAGCAGTGGGTCCAGCGCCAGATCCAGGACACGGCCTTCGACCGCCAGCGGGAGATCGAGGAGAAAGAGCGCGTCATCGTCGGCGTCAACGAGTTCGAGGTCGACGAGGACCCCGAGATGGACGTCGAGGAGGTCACCGAGGAGGACGAGCGTCGGCAGGTCGACCGGCTCGAGTCCGTCCGCGAGGACCGAGACGGCGAGGCCGTCGACGCCGCGCTCGAGGCGCTACGGGACGCCGCACGCGGGGGACAGAACGTCATGCCGTACATCGTCGACGCCGTGAAAGCGTACGCGACGGTCGGCGAGATCTGTAACGTCCTGCGCGACGAGTTCGGCGAGTACCAGCCCGGCAGCGCGGTCTAGCGCGACTCGGACGCCTGCGGTCGGGGCGGGACCGGCTCGAGCCGATCGAGGTAGTCGTCGAGCGAGAGGGCAAAGTCGCGGGCCGGCGGGAGCTCCCGCCAGGCGTACTCGAACTCCGTCCCGCGCTCCTCGCCGTCGCCGGTGACGACGTGGGTCCAGGCGTCGCGGTCCTCCTCGACGGAGACGTGAAAGAAGTGGCGACGGTAGAGCTTCGGCGGCGAGAGCCGGCGCACCCAGACGTCCTCGGCCAGGTGTCCGACCGACTCAAACTCGGTGAGCCCGCTCTCCTCTCTGACCTCCCGACACAGCGCCTCGAGGGGTGACTCGCCGGGCTCGATCGTCCCTTTCGGGACCTGGAGGCCGTCGTGGCCGGTCGCCTCGAACGTGAGCAGTTCGCGATCGTTGCGGGTGATGTACGCACAGACCTTGGGGACGCACGGTACCTCGGTTCCAACCATAACACGTTCCTTTACGACCGTCCATAAAATCCTTTCGAGGATTGAAGCTAGCCAACTATATATTCCTAAAGGATGACGACTAGGCTCGAAACTAGGCGACTAGGCTCGAAAGCTAATCTCGTACATCGAGTCCGACACGGCCGGCGAGACGACTCCGGACCGACCCCGCCTCTGCGGGGAGGACTGAAGCCCGTCGGCGTCGAACGAACCGACGTGACCGACAGCCACACTATCGACGCCGGGAACGCGGCGATTCCGGCGCTCGGATTCGGTACCGCCCGGATGACCGGCGACGAGTGTCGACGGGCGGTCGCGGTCGCCCTCGAGGCCGGCTACAGACACGTCGACACCGCCCAGCTGTACGACAACGAGGACGCGGTCGGCGACGCGCTCGCCGAGCGTCCGGTCCCCCGGGAGGACGTCTTCCTCGTGACCAAGGTCGACACGGACAACCTCGCCCGCGAGGACGTCATCGAGTCGACCCGCCGGAGCTGCGAGCGACTGGGCGTGGAGACGATCGACCTGCTCCTGATCCACGCGCCCCGCGACTACGCGCCACTCGAGGAGACGCTGGACGCGATGAACGACCTTCAGGAGGAGGGGCGGGTCGATTACATCGGCGTCAGCAACTTCTCGGTCGCCCAGCTCGAGCGCGCCCGAGAGCTGTCGGCGACGCCGATCGTCGCCAACCAGGTGAAGTACCACCCCTACCACCGCCAGGACGAGTTGCTCTCGTACTGCGTCGACAACGATGTCTGTCTGACCGCCTACAGCCCGCTGGCGGAGGGCGCCGTCGTCGGCGACGACCGCCTCGAAGAGATCGGCGAGCGCTACGACAAGTCGGCGGCCCAGGTCGCGCTCCGGTGGCTGCTCCAACAGCCCGCCGTGGCGGCGATCCCGAAGGCCGCGAGCCGCGACCACCTCGAGGCGAACGCCGAGGTCTTCGACTTCGAGCTTTCGGCCGACGAGATGCAAGCGGTGTTCGAACTGACGGATCCGCGTCTCACCGCGAGGATCGCATCCGCGCTCGGCTTCGACTGACGGCGGTGCAAGAACTTATGCCGTTCACTCCTTAGTGAACGTGTATGAGCGACGGTGTGGGGGCACCCGACGACGGGGTTCGGGACGACGCTGCCGAGAGGCGATCGCTCGAGCAGTATCGGACGCTGGCGAACGCGGTCGACGACGGGATCTACCGACTCGATACCGACGGCCGAATCGTCACCGCCAACGACGCCGTCCTCGAGCAGACCGGGTACGCCCGGAAGGCGCTGCTCGGCGAGCACTTCTCGGTGCTCGTCGACGACGACGACGTCGACCGCCTCGAGAGGGAGCTTCGCGGTCGCCTCGAGAGCGGCGACGATCCCGACACGACGTTCGACCTCGCGCTCGAGACGGCCGACGGCGACCGCATCCCCTGCGAGGTTCGGTTCAGCGTCCTCGGGACCGACGGCGAGTACGACGGCGTCGTCGCCGTCGTCCGGGACGTCGACGAGGCTCCCGAACGGGACCGCCTGGACTCAATCTGGGAGACCTACGAGTCGATCTCGTCGGTCATCGACGAGGCCGACGTCGGCGTGTTTGTCCTCGACGAGACGTTCGACGTCGTCTGGGCCGACGAGACGGTAAAAACGTACTTCGGAATCGATCGAAACGACGTCATCGGACGGAACAAACGAGCGGTCATCGAGGAGACGATCCGCGACCGGCTCGACGATCCCGAGACGTTCGCGGAGACCGTCCTGGCGACCTACGACGACAACACCTCCGTCGAACGGTTCGAGTGTCTGGTGACGTCCGGACCCGACCGCGAGGAGCGCTGGCTCGAGCACCGGAGCAAGCCGATCGAGTCCGGCCGGTACGCGGGCGGCCGCGTCGAGCTGTACTACGACGTCACCGACCGAAAGGAGTCCCAACAGGCGCGCCGCGAGAGCGAACGGCGGTTCGAGTCGCTGGTCAACGCGGTCGACGAGTACGCCATCTTCATGCTCGATCCCGAGGGACGGGTGCAGAGCTGGAACGAGGGGGCGGAACGGATCAAGGGGTACGACGCGTCGGAGATCCGCGGCGAGCACTTCTCGACGTTCTACACCGAATCCGATCGGGCAGCCGGCGTGCCGGAACGGAACCTGGAACGCGCCACCGCGGAAGGTGCCGTCGAGGACGAGGGCTGGCGCGTCCGCGCGGACGGCTCGCGGTTCTGGGCGAACGTGACGATCACGGCGATCAGGGAGGACGGCAAGCTTCGGGGGTACGCAAAGATCACCCGCGACATGACCGAGCGCCGGGAGCGAGAGCAGCAGCTCCAGCGCGAGCGGGACCTGGTCGAGCAGATCCTCGAGACGAGCCCGGTCGGCATCGCGGTCGTCAACCCCGACGGATCGACCAGCCGGGCGAACGAACGGATGGCGACCCTGCTCGACGTACCGCCGGCGGAAAGCGGGGAGTACACCGCGGGTCAACGGGACATGTACGACCGGGACGGTCGGTTGCTGCCCGTCGAGGAACGACCCGCGAACCGCGTCTTCGAGACGGGCGACCCCGTGTCCGATCGGGAGATCCGTCTGGACCGGGGCGACGGCGGACGGACGTGGCTCTCGATAAACGCCACGCCGATCGGCGCCGACGAGGGACCGCCCGAGCAGGTCGTCGTCACCGCAACCGACATTACCGACCTCAAGGAGCTGGCGGAGCGACGAAAGCGGGAACTCGAGGAGCGCGAGAAGGAGCTGACGGCGGTCAAGCTCGCCACGAATCTGCTCGAGACCGGCGACCGACCGGTCGAGGAGCTGCTCGAGGAGTTCGTCGCGGAGCTGCCGCGGTCGTTTCGCCACCCCGACCGAACCGCCACACGCGTCTCGTTCGGGGATCGGGAGGCGACCACCGGGACCTGCGAGTCGTTCGAGCGCACGATTACCGCCCGCACGAACACGGCCAACGGGACGCCGATCACGATCGACGTCGGGCTCACGGAGCCCCTGCCCGACGGCGAGTCGGACGCGTTCATCGACGAGGAGCGGGAACTGATCGACACGCTCGCGACGCTTGCGAAGTTCCACTTCGAGCGCCGGGAGTACATCGACGAGCTTCGGGCGGAAACCCGACGCCTGGAGCAGTTCGCGTACGCGGCCTCCCACGACCTCCAGGAGCCATTGCGGATGGTCTCGAGCTACCTGCAGCTCATCGAGCGACGGTACGCCGACGAGCTCGACGAGGACGGCCGGGAGTTTCTGGCGTTCGCGCTCGAGGGAGCCGAACGGATGCACGAGATGATCGACGGCCTGCTCGCCTACGCGCGGATCAAGACGCGGGGCGGTCCGCTGGAGCCGGTGGACCTCGAGGCCGTCCTCGAGGACGCCCGCTCGGATCTCGAGGTGCGAATCGCGGAGACGGGCGCCGATATCACTGCCGATCCCCTGCCGACGGTCGAGGGCGACGAGAGCCAGCTGCGACAGGTGTTCCAGAACCTGCTGGACAACGCGATCGAGTACAGCGACGGTACGCCCCGAATCCACGTCTTTGCCGAGCGACGCGGCCCGGAGTGGGTAATCTCGGTGCGCGACGAGGGGATCGGAATCCCGGCCGACGAGCGCGAGCAGATCTTCGAGATGTTCCAGCGCCTGCACGGCCGCGGCGACCACGACGGCACCGGGATCGGGCTCGCGCTCTGTGAACGGATCGTCGAACGCCACGGTGGCGAGATCCGGGTCGACTCCGAACCCGGGGAGGGGTCGACGTTCTTGGTTACGCTTCCGGCCGTCGACGACTGATACGGTTTCCTGTACGTCAGTCCCGTCGCAACCGCGACCCGGGCTGCGGTTACGCCGGTACGTCGGTACGGCAATCCGTACGAGATCGTCGCCGGAAGGACAACACTCAGGCCCCGCGGGCTCGAACCCGCCTCCCGATGCACATCGACCACGCGGGGATCGCGACCGACGACGCCGCCGAGCTGGCGGCGCTGTACGGCGAACTGTTCGGCCTCGAGACCGTCCACGAGGAGACGTTCGACGGAATGGACGTCGTCTTCCTCGACTGCGGGAACGGCTACCTCGAGTTGCTCGAGCCCGTCGCGGACGGCACGATCGCCGACTACCTCGAGTCGAACGGACCGGGGATCCACCACCTCGCGCTCGCGACCGACGATATCGAGGCCGCCCTCGAGCGCGCCCGCGAGCACGACGTCGCCCTCGTCGACGAGCAGCCCCGTCCCGGCGCGTGGGGCCACTCGGTCGCGTTCTTGCACCCGAAGGATACGGGCGGAATCCTGCTCGAGTTCGTCGAGCACTGAGACGGACTACCGGACGTCAGTTCCGGAGCGACCGCAGGACTGCTCGCGGTCGCTCCGCTACATCGGTACAGCAGACCGTCTGAGTCGCCCGATCGTTCGGTACCTCCGAGGGCAGTACCGAACGCTCGAGCCGACGGCTGCTTCGAACCGGTCTGTACCGAAAAGTCGGGGTCGCGGGAACGGATCGGCGTTTCGCGCTAGTAGCCGAGCAACCGCAGGATGATTCCCAGCACGATCCCCGTGAGGCCGACGAGGATCCCCACACCGGGGATGACGGGGATCGGCAGGAGGCCGATGCCGAGTACGATCGCGAGCACGATGACGATCGTCGAGATTCTGACCATATCCGTAGTATCCCGCGTTATCGGGTAGATGTTGGGCTTGCTATCTCGGTTTTCTCAGGGGACGCAGGTGGAGTGGAGTCCACCTCGGGCCGCCCTCCGGATAGAGAGGGGAAGCCGCTGCTGTGAGCGGTGGTACTCAACCCTCACGACGCCTCGGGTCTACTGCAAATCGAAGTCCTCGGAGAGTTGCTCTTCGAGGTCTTGAAGTGTCATCTGGACGGTACTCAATTCAGAATCGATCTCTTCTCTCTTCTGCTCGAGATTGATGAATTGGTTAGGGATGGTCCGCTCCACGTCGGCTACCGGGAACTGTCCACCTTCGCGGCCGGTGTAGTATAAATTGCCGTCGAAAGCGTGAGCCTCGGCACGCTCGTGCCAGACTAATTTTTCCAGTCGTGACGTGAACTACCCCACCCTACCGCGCTCGGGCTTACCCAGCCCTCGCTTGTTGAGGATGGGGCTTCCTGTTTCTGTGTCGGAACTTGCAGGAACAGATCCCACAGCGGTTCCAGACTCCACAGGCGACTTCCCTTTACAGGCGGTTCGGAGTGTCCCACTCCTACCAGATGGACACTCGACCACAACCGCCGTTGCACGCTTGTTGTCGCGTTTGAACAACGACGAGAGCGTGGTGAGCATCGTACTACCCTCTTCGACCGCCGGGGTAGTAAAGATATCGGATAAATGAAAGAATATCATGCGGGCGCTGTATCCCCTCCCTGCTCGCTTCGCTCGCTGAGGAAGGGGCATTAGCGCCCTCAATTACAGGTAACCAGTGCGATCCGAGATGCTCTGACAGAATCCTCTTCGACGAGCAACGTTTGCGGAAACACCTCCGGTTTTTTCATCTGTGAGATAGTCCATAACTTCTGCTGGTCTATAGGCCTTCGCTGCATTCTCTTGGAGGAACCTCTCGATCTCTACCTCTATACAGTCGATTCGCTTGCTTTTGTCCCAGCAGTCCGATTCAGTATCGACTGGCATCGTATCACTTTCCCCCACCTACTGTATATTAATTCTAGTCTAGTCTTAGAATTAATACTTAAATATAAACAATTTTTCCAATTGGAGTAGCTAAAGATGTCTCCTCGTCTCTGGTCCGTTAGCGCGGTACCTGGTACGACAGCGAGCCGTCCGGTTCGTTGTGACGGAGTACTCTCTTCCCCTCTCCCGATGTTCCACAACAACGCATCTTCCTCTACAGGAATTTCTCGAGGAGAGGCGCTGGAGTGGTATTTCACGTCGTTCAGGTACAGCGGCGTCGTGGTGGCCCTGTACAAACTCGACAGGCCATCACAGGGCCGGATCTTCAGCGTCCGAAACGGAACGAACCGACGAGCGCCGGCGAACGCAGACGTAGCCGGCTTCGCGGTCGTTACACCGCTCGCTCGAGGGGAATCGAAAGGTGTCGCGGGAGGGGCGACAGACGACAAAACTTTTGGCACGGCGACGAGGTGTGGAAATGATGGCCACCGAGACCGATGATCGGGTCTACTACGTGATCAGCGACCTCCACATCGGCGGCGACGAGCAACTCGAGGAGGTCGAGTTTCTCGACGAGCTGCTCGAGTTCCTCGAACGGCTCGAGGGGACCGACGAGAACGCCGAGCTGATCATCAACGGCGACGCGTTCGGGCTCTGGGAGTTTACGACCGTCGAGGGGATCGAGAAGTTCGAGGTGTTAGAGCGCACCTACCCGCGGCTGTTCGAACAGCTGCGGGCGACCGGCGAGAACGTGCCGATCACGCTGTTGCCGGGTAACCACGACCACGAGCTGGCGGCCTACGACCAGTACGTCGAGCGCTTCGCCGAGTACAACGTCGAGCTGGTCCAGGATAAGTGGCTCAGCCGGGAGATCGGCGACCAGGCGATCCACTTCGAGCACGGCCACCAGCACGACGCCAACAACCGAATCGAGGACTGGGGGAACCCCCACGCGACGCCGCTCGGCTACTACTACAATACCCTCGTCACGAGCCGGGCGGGCCAGCTCTCCGACCGCGGGCGGTACAACTGGATGAAGGACGTCCAGGCCGTGACGCCGACCGAACGGATGCCGGTCTGGCTCATCTCGAAGTACTTCTACCGGGAGATGAACCCGCTGTTGCGCTACTCGATGTTCCCGTTCCTGTTGCTGTTCAACATCAGCATTCTCCTCGCGCTGTTCGCGGGGCTGGATCTCGCGGGGATCTGGTCGATGCCCGTCGATCGAACCGAGGCCTTCCTCGGGCAGTTCGGCGCGGCCGGGACGGCGGCCTGGTTCTTCCTCGCCTTGAACGTCACCGTCGGCGGGCTGCTGACGCTCGTCGGGATTCCGCTGTACTTCATCCGGCGGGATCTCAGAAAGACCATCGATCGGTTCGGCGTCTTCGAGACCGATCTCACCGTCGATCCCCAGCTGCCCTACGAGAACGCCGCCCGGGAGATTTTCTCCGAGCAGCCGGCGACGACGATCTTCTGCTACGGCCACACCCACCGTCCGGGCGTCCGCGAGGTCGATGGCGGGCTGCTGGTCAACACCGGAACCTGGCTCAAGCGACTCCACCGCCGGGACGGAATCATCGGGCTCCTCCCGCCGGTGTTTTACCCCTCCTACCAGCTGCCGGCGGTGCGCATCGCCGAGGAGCCCGAGGGCGTCGTCGTCGAGTACGAGCGAATGGCGAAACCGAGCCCCGCCTCCGAGGAGCTGACCCGCACCGAGCGCTTTTTCACCGTCGGTCGGGAGCCCGAACCGGATCTCCCCGACCGCCACGTCGTCGAATCGGAGCAAACGGTTCCGATCCCGGAGACGGCCGAGTAGCCCGCGTTAGTCCGCGGGTTCGGTCGTCCCGCTCGGCTCGCCGCGAGCCGACCGATGGAGGTAGAGGACGAACGGCCCCAGCGTCAACAGCGTCCCGAGCAGCAGGTGTTCGGTCTCGAGGGCGAGCCCGACCAGCGCCGCGGCGTCGGCGTAGAACGTAAACAGCAGAAACGCCGGGAAGACGGTCCCGATCGCGTACCGCCAGGGGACGACCAGCGGGCGCGAGATCGGACCCGCTCCGGCGAGGTACTCGTCGACGGCGTCCGGCCCGAGCACCCAGGCGGTGTAGAGCATGAACCCGGTCAGTCCGAGCACGAGCAGCAGGTCGACGAGGTGGTCGGCGAACAGCGTAAACACCGCGGGACTGAACGCGTTCAGCCCGCCCGTGAGGACGACCAGCCCGAACAGGCCGCGGGTCGCGGTCTTCCGCTCGAGGTCGAACTCGTCGACCAGGAACGAAACCGGGATCTCGAGCATGCTGATCAGGCTGGTCAGCGCCGCGAGCAACACGACGAGGAAGAACGTCGCCCCGAGCAGGCGGCCGGCGGGCAGGCTCGCGAACGCGCCGGCGATACCGACGAACAGGGCACCGGGACCGCCCTCGGTCGGGCCGGCCGCGAAGGAAAACAGCAGCGGAAACAGTACGAGTCCAGCCAGGACGCCGATACCGAGGTTGAGAACGGCGATGACCGAGGCGTCCAGCGGCAGCGACCGCTCGTCGTCGACGTACGAGGCGTAGGTGATCATCGTCCCGCCGCCGATCGAGAGGGTAAACAGCGCCTGCCCGGCGGCCGAGCCGAGCACCGACATGAAGTTCTCCGCGAGGTAGGCGCCGTCGAACCCGAGGTAGAACTCGTACCCCGCCGCGGCGCCGGGCTGGCGGGCCGCCCAGACGGCCAGGGCGGCCAGCAGGACGACGACCCCGGGCATCATCAGCTTCGTCGTCGCCTCGATACCGCGTCTGATCCCCGCGGTGACGATCACGGCGGTAGCCGCGAGGACGGCGAGCTGGTAGGCGAACGCCTCGGCGCCGTAGCTGATCGTCTCGAAGTGAGTCTCGGGGTCGGCGAAGTAGGCCCCCGTCGCGCTCTCGAGGAAGTACCGGAGGATCCACCCGCCGACGACGCTGTAGAACGACATCAGCAGGACCGCGGTGACGACACAGAGCACGCCGAGCGCCGTCCAGGCCCGCGATCCAGCGAGCGATCTGAACGCCCCGACCGGGTTTCGATTCGAGCGGCGACCAATAACGAACGCGGCCAGGAGTCCAGGAACGCCGACGAAAAGGACGATAAGCAGGTACAACAGCAGAAATGCGCTCCCGCCGTTCTCGGCGGTCATCCACGGAAACCGCCAGATGTTCCCCAGTCCGATCGCGCTCCCGACCGCGGCCAGGATGAACCCGGCCCGGCTCGCCCAGCTTTCTCGTGCCATCCTGTCTCAGGCGAGCGGGTCGTCGCGCATAAGGGTTATCGTTAAATTGAAATGAACGATCGTAATGATTCCTCGGAAACCGAAATATTTGCCTCGGGGAGCGATCAGTCGAGTATCTGATCTCCGACCTATTAGTGTGTGATATTTTACGGTTTTGCTCTCGGGGTCGATTCCGCGACTCGAGTCGGAAGCCGGAACGACCGCGACGGATCCGCACCCGTTCACCGGCTGTCCCGGGGAGTCGTCCGTCGGTTCGGGCCAGTACGTTCTCCTTTCCTTATCATTGCTAACTATTATCGAGGGGTTCGTCGAACGTACTCGACGGAGTGACAGTACGTGGCTAAGAAACGACTTTCGAGACGCGGCTTCGGAGCACTGGGCGTGAGCGCGGCGCTGTTCGCCGGCGCCGGGCGGGGCGACCGCGGGTTCGACAGGGACGCCGGCCTCGAGGACCCGAGCGATCCCCGCTCGCTCGACGGGAAGAGCATCGGGTTCTACGTCGGCAGCGATCTCACCGAGGACGGGTCGACCCTGCTGGGCGGGTTCGGCCACGAGCCCTCGAGCCACTGGCTCGAGATCGTCCCCCGCCAGGACCACGGCGAGGACGCGACCGTGACCGTCGGCGTCACCGAGGACGCCGACATCCCCGGCGAGCTGACCGAGATCCCGCAGGCCTCGGAGACGAACAAGTACGTTGCCTCGATGTACTCGGAGTGGGCGGGGTTCCCGCCGCCGCTGACCAACGGCGGGCTCAACGAACACGGCGTCGCCGCCCGCGACATCTGGTCGCCCTCGCGGCCGGAGCTGGTCGAACTGGCCGAGGAGCAAGCCCCCCAGACGGGCCCGCAGTACTCCGACCTCGCGAAGGCGGCGATGGAGCGGGCCTCGAGCGCCCGCGAGGCCGTCGAGGTCGTCGGCGGGCTGATGGACGAGCACGGCTACTCGACCTACGGCGGCAACTCCCACCTGTTCGCCGACGAGGAGGAGGGGTGGGTGTTCATCAACTTCGCCCACCCCGACGGCGACCTGTGGGCGGCCGAACGGCTCGGCGCCGACGAGGTGCGGGTGTCGTACTTCGGGTACATCCGCGAGTTCCCCGTCGACCACGAGGACGATCCGGACTTTATCGGCTCGGATCGGCTGGTCGACTTCGCGGAAGAGCGGGGCTGGTGGGACGGCGAGGGAGACACCCTCGATCTGTTCGAGGTCTACGGAATCGGGGAGTTCCCCGCCGAAGCCGAGGAGTACACGGCTCCCGAGTTCTACCAGGACGCGCGGTATCCCCCCGCTCGAGAGGCGGAGCTCCGGGAGCTGGCACCGGTCAGCCTCGAGGACATGCTCGCGCTGGTGCGGGATCCCCGCTGGTCGACCGACCACGCGGGCTACGGCCAGGTCGCCCATCTGCGGCCCGATACCCGCGAGGAGCTCCAGACGCTGTGGACCGCCGTCACGAGCGCCGCGACGACCCCGTACGTTCCGATTCCCGTCGGCGTCGAGGAGGTCCCCCCGGAGTTTCGCCAGCACCGGTACCTCACCGCGAACTCGGCCGCGAACTTCCTCGACGACGAGTGGAAGCTCCAGGAGGCCACCCGGTACGCGACCCGGGAGTTCAAGCGCCTGCTGTACTTCACCTCGGCCGACCCCGAGGCGTTCTACGCCGACGTGGTGGGCGCCATCGAGGGCTTCGAGCGGGAGGTACTCGAGGAGCGCGACGCCGTCGAGGCGAAGGCTCGAAAACTGTTCGAGGCGGGCGAGGACCGGGCGGCCTGCGAGTACCTCACCGAGGATACCTCGCGGCGACTGCTCGAGAGCCTGCGGCTCGGGACGACGCTGGCGATGGACGTCGAAGCGGCGCTCCGCGAGCGCATCGAGATTCCGAAACCCGAAGGTCGACCCGAACCGGGCGAGACGACGCCCCCGACCAGCCAGTCGATGGACGAGGGTCCCGACACCGAGATGGTCCACGTCTACAGCGACGCGCTCCACGCCGACTATCCGCGAGAACACGGGATCTACACCGACGAGTCAGACGGGGAGCGCGGTGCTCGCTCGAAGCCGGCGCCCGGGCTCGAGGGCGAGTAACGCGTTCCGGATCGCTGTCAGATCCCGGTAAAGCGATTCGAAAGGAACCGGCTTAGTACGTCTGGGGCGGTCGCTCGAGAATTTCGAATATCTCCCTCGCTCGGTACTCTTTGTTGCGTTGTTTTCCCGTTACTTCCTCCAGGACACCGTCGTCTTCGAGGGCGCCGATCGCGCGGTAGGCCGTCGATCGCTCGACGTCGAGCGTATCCGCGACCGTTTCGGTCGTCACGTAGGGGTGTTCGAAGAGCGAGCACGCCAAGCGGTTTTTCGCGTACCGGGAGCCGCCGTACTCGTCCTCGTAGCGGCGTCGCAACGCATCTAGCGCCAGCGTGCGGTCGACGGACTCCTCGGCTTGCTGTGCGACTCCGGCGACGAAAAACGAGACCCACTCCCCCCAGTCGCCGTGGGTCCGAACCCGCTCCATCCGTTCTACGTAGGTTGCCTTGTTTCGGTTGAAGTACTCGCTAAGATAGAGGTTCGGCCGTTCGAGAAACTCGGCATCGTACAATTGGAGCGTAATGAGGAGGCGACCGAGCCGTCCGTTCCCGTCGCCGTACGGGTGGATCGTTTCGAACTGGTAGTGAAAGAGGGCGACGTCGACGAGTGGATGATAGCTTCCCCCGGTCCGATAGTACGTCATCAGCGCGTCCATTAGCCCGTCGACTTCGCCCGGGACCGGGGGCAAGAAGTCCCCCAGGTGGTTCGGGGCCGTCTTGTACGCCCCGATCGTCTCGGTATCGACGCGGTCGTCCGGAACGCCCGTGAGTAGCGTCTCGTGGAGGTCGTGAAGGAGCGCGACGGAGATCTCTCCGCCGCCATCGAGCGCGTCGATCCCGTCTTCGACGGCCCGTTCGTAGTTGAGAACCTCCCGCGTATCCTTCGTATCCGCCTCGTTCGTAGCAGGTTCGCCGGACCGACCGTCTCCCGCCTCGTCGAGACCCCGCGTTTCGAGGCTGTAGAGGGCGTTGTAGTCGACGTCGGCACCTTCGATTTCGGCCGATTCCATCGCTTCCTTTCGAAGAAGCGAGGTGTAGAGGACGGGCGGAAAGTCGAGCTCGAGGCTGATACCACTGAGCTTACCGAGCCAGAACGTGGCGTCGGCGAGTAGCTCGTAGAAGCCCGCGCCCAACGCGAGCTCGCGCGAGGGCGGTAACGGCTCCGGTCTGTAGTACGACTTCCTCCCGTAGGAGACGAGTTCACCGGGGGCGGTATCTTCGATATCGGCACCTCTCATGCACGTACTCGGCCTACTCCTTCCGGGTAGATGAATTTAGCGACTTAAATACAAACACTACACTATAGAGAGTCCTATCGTTGCATATCGGCAGCCCAAATGTAACTACCTCCTCGTGGTTCCCTGCTCGTTCCCACTGTGGACTCGATATCGAACGACCGGATATGCATCGGTACTGATGTTCATTCTGCAGGATCGTGCCGTTACGGGTCGAACGTTGCTGGGATCGAGTGACTCGGGCTCGAAATCGAACCGTTCGAAGAGGCAGTCGTTCCGACTCTCGCTATTCCTCGCGACGAGCCTCGAGCACCAGCTCGGCGATCCGTTCGGGCTCCTCGGTCGCCAGCCTGAGCACCGCGTCGTGGATCTCGCGGGTCTCCTCGTCGACAACGTCCTCGCGGGCCAGCGTTGGCGTGATCGTCGTCCGCAGCTTCTTCTCGAAGGCGTCCCAGGTCTCGCCGCGGGCGTACAGCGGCCGCTGGCGGACCGCGTCGTACTCGAAGGCGGGACCGCTCTCGGCGGGCGAAGCTGGCATCGACTCGACCGCGTTCGCGTCTTCTTCCGCCGCGGACTCGAGCGATTCGTCGGCGGACGCGGCCTCGGTCGTCCCCTCGTCGTCCCCGGTGTTCGGCGACTCGGCGGCCTCGCCCTCGAGGTCGTCGAACGGGTTGCTCATCGGTCGACACCTCCGTTCGCGACGATCTCGGCGAGTTCCTCGTAGGCGGCGATCTGGTCGGAGTCGGGCGCGTAGTCCTGGAGGGGCTGTTCGTGGCTCAGCGATCGGGACAGCGCCGCCCGGTGGCGAATGCCCGGCTTCGGGGGCTCGAGTTCGCCGGCGTCGATCCGTTCGAACTCGTCGGCGGTGATCCGGGCGAACTCGGGGACGACCTCGGGGAGGGGCTGGCCGGGGTTGACCTCGTGTTCGGCCGTGTTCAGGCTCTCGAGGAGTTCCCGGGCCTCGGTGCGCTGGTCGATTCGGTCCTCGAGTTTGTTGGGAACGATCGCGAGGACCTCGACGTCGATGTACTCGCGGGCGGGCTCGATCAGCCGCTCCATCGTCCGCTTGTAGCCGCCGATGGCGCTCGAGCCCGGTTCGATCGGGATCACGACGTTACCCGTCGCGACCAGGGCGTTGTTGTTCAACATCCCGGGGTAGGCCGGACAGTCGAAGACGACGTAGTCGTAGACCTCGCCCAGCAAGGGGTCGACGATCTTCGACTTGACGCGGGCCGAACCCTGCATCGCGCCCGCCAGCTCGGTCTCGACGTCCTCGAGGGAGTCCGAGGACGGCAGCAGGTCGAACCCGTACGCCGTCTCGCGGATGATATCTCCCGGCGTGGCGTCGCCCTCGAGGATGACGTTTCCGAGATCCGTCTCGTCGTGGTAGGCCTCCTCGAACCCGAGACCGTTGGTCGCGTGGCCGTTCGGGTCCAGATCGACGAACAGCGTCGATCCGCGTTCCGCGAGCTGTCGTGCGAGGTTGATCGAGGTCGTCGACTTTCCGACACCGCCTTTCAAGATGACTACGCTTACCGCGCGTGGCTCGTCTGACATAGTGTATCCCATCCACTGAACGATAGCTCCCTATTCTTCCGTGAACGTCTCTCTCAGCGGATACTGCACACAGATGACGAGACCCACATAATCCTGCCGACTTCGGTACGATAGCTCACATAGCTCCAATAGGCGAGGTAGCTGAGTTACCTATTGTACTGCACACGGTCGGCTCGAGCGTCCTCGGAGCGTCGGTTCGCGACCGGTTTCGGCGGCCCGCAAACCCTTTTGGTAGCAGATGGCCTAGGTCCGATCATGTACGTCCGAGACGCCAAAAACAGGGAGGAGGTCTGGCTGCTCGACCACATCGAGTCGATGGGACTCGACGACACGGCGTTTCGCTCCCGCGACTACGTCGTCGCGGTCGACGAGGTCTCCGGCCAGAAGGCGGGGTTCGGGCGGATTCGGATCCACAGAACCGACCCCGAGGAGGACGGCCCGGACGCGGTCTGCGAGCTGACCAGCATCGGGGTCCTCGAGGGGTGGCGCGACCAGGGCGTCGGCGCCCACGTCGTCGAACGGCTGCTCGAGTACGCCGGCGACGAGGGGTTCGACACGGTCTACGCGCTGACCGGCGAGAGCGCCTATCTCGCCCGGTTCGGCTTCCGCCGGATCGACGCCGAACAGTTGCCCGACCCGCTCGAGAAGCGCCGCGAGGAAAAGCGCAAGCGGATCGATCCCGACGCGGTGCCGTTGGCGATCGAGGTCGACCGGTTCCGGATGCCCGAACGACTCCGGGAGGCGTTCAAGCGGGCGACCGAACAGCCCGAAGAAGAGGGAGACGACGAGAGCGCCGAAGACTTCGGTATTGATCCGGAGACGGCGACGTACAAGTACGATACGGGTCGGTGAGGATCAGGCTCGCGTGTCCTCGACGGCCGGCGTCCCGTCCTCGACGCCCTCGTACTTGTCCTCGAACTCCTGGATGAGCTGCCCCATCTTCGCGTACCAGTCGTTTAACATCCGCTGCATGTCGTTTGCGATCTGGGTCGGGTCGGTGGGGTAGTAGACGTGGTAGTAGCCGCCCTGATCGTAGTTGACCTGTTCCTTCTGGATGAACCCGCTCTGGAGCAGCCGCTGGATCGATCGGTACGCCGTCGAGCGCTCGCGGTCGACCCGCTCGGCGACCTCGTCGATCGTCAGCGGCTCCTCGCTCTCGACGAGCGCCCGGAAGCAGTCCTTGTCGAGCTGTTTGAGACCGTGGATACACTCGAGCAGGCCCTCACACTGCATGTCCTGCTGGAGTTGTTCCGCCATCGAGTTTGCCATTACTGAATCGGGATAGGAGCCCCGCCGGTATAAGGGTTGTGCGAATATTGTACAAAGTCGAGGAACCGTTTCGCGTCCCGTCGAGCTCCGGCCGAAACGTAGTACTCGGACCATCGTCGTCGAAAAGCGTGGCCGCGTTCCCTTCGAGACCCGGTCGCGGCAACGAACGAGATCGAAGTATCCACTTTCCGACAGTACAGTCGAAAAGCGACCGTCGACCGCGAACGGGTGTCCTCGTTTGGGTATCGCCGTCCCCGTCGAACGCTCGGTGACGTCCCGAGAGGTCGATTCTTGGAATTGTAGAATCCGACCAAGACTTATTCGGTGGGACGGACGACCTGGTAGCAGGGGCCGTACTCATGACACGATCGAACGAACCGACGACGTACGAACTGACGGGCGAGCGACTTAGCCCGAGACGGACGCGAATCGACACCGGCGACGCGGAGTTCGTCGTCGGCAAGGACGTCAACCCCGTCGAGTACTTCCTGGGCGCAGTTCTGGGCTGTCTGAACTCGACGGCGACGATGGTCGCCCGCGATATGGAGCTGTCCATCGAGGGGCTGGACCTACGGGTCGAGGGCGACGTCGACTACGCCAGCTACCGCGGCGAGCCCGCCGACGCTCGCTCCGGACTGCAGGATCTCGAGGTGACGATTTCGGTGGAGACGGACGCGGACGACGAGACGCTCGAGTCGTGGCTCGAGGCCGTCGAGGACCGCTGTCCGGTCACCGACAACGTGGAAAACGAGACGCCGCTCGAGGTCGCCGTCGAGGCGGTCTGACGGATCCGAACGACTTTCGTTCCCTTCTCGAGGCCGTACGAGACCGACCGTGCGCGAGGGCGAACCCAGAGCCATCGCGAGCCGCGCTTAGCGATCCGCGTCGTCGAGATCGCGAGCGTGCCAGGCCGTCACGGTCCGGGTGAACGCGACGAGCGCCGTGTAGACGCCGTCACGGCC
The DNA here is from genome assembly GCF_047921035.1 of Natronococcus sp. Lineage (NCBI taxonomy): Archaea > Methanobacteriati > Methanobacteriota > Halobacteria > Halobacteriales > Natrialbaceae > Natronococcus > Natronococcus sp. The sequence goes on along the minus strand of NZ_JBLRWX010000076.1, from coordinate 586 downwards.
GTCGACGGCTGCGACGTCCTCGTGGAACGTATCGAGCCAGCCGAGCTGGGCGACCGTCTCGCGCTGGAGCGTCCGAAGCCGCTCGAGGCGTTCGTCGTCGCCGTCCCCGAGTGCCTCGGCCTCCGCGCTCGCAGCCGCCCCGAGGAACTCGAGCTGGGCGGCGACGTGGTCCGGGAAGTCGCCGCGAGTCGGGCTGAAGCCCGCCCGTTCGTACAGCGACGACATCGTCGACGCGGCATCGCCGAGGAGTTCGCCCGCGCCCCCCTCGTCGTGGAACGGCGAGTCGGATTCGAACGACTCCGAGGGATCGTCGCGGTGGGCGGAGGCCATCGGCGGCACGTACGTCGGGCCCGGGACGACGAACAGGTTGTCGAAGGCGATCGACAGCGCCTCCTCGTCGACATTCGAATCGGCGAGCGCGCTCGCGTCGATCTCGACCGGGAACGTCGCCGCGACGTCGACGAGCGAGCCGTCGCGCATCGCTGCCGCGAGGACGTCGGTCTCGCCATCGAGCGCCGCCGCGAGCAGCCCGTACAGGTCGGCGCGGGCGTCGGCGACCGCCGCCACCGTCGGTGTATCGGTCATA
>NZ_JBLRWX010000075.1:0-18333 GCF_047921035.1 Natronococcus sp. | reverse complement strand
CGGCCGACGTCGCCGGCGCCGACGATGGCGAGTCGCATCAGGCCTCACCCCCGACCAGCGGCTCGACGACGGTTAGCTCCTTGTCGGTCCCGATGGCGCGGATCGCCTCGAAGACCCGCTCGGCGCGACCGGAGTCGATCGCGAGCCGGAGTCGCGCGCTCGCGGTCGCGTTCGTCCCCTCGGGAGCCGCAAGCGAGAGGTCCTTGACGACCGCGTCGGCCTCGTCCTCGATCCGCGAGAGCGTCTCCGAGAGGTCGGTCTCGACGAGGTCCCCGACCAGGACGACCGAGAGCTCCTCGCCGTAGTGTTCCGCGCCGGCCTGGATCACGTTGATACCGGCGTCTCGCAGCGCGTCGACGATCCCGTCGAAGCGCTCGGGCGGGCTCTCGAGGTCGACCTCGACGGGGATGTGGCCCCGCGGCGTGATGTTGCCGCGCTCGTGGTGGATGCTCAGGAGATTGCCGCCGTTGGCCGAGATCGGCTCGAGCGCGCGGAGCAACTCGCCGGGCTCGTCGACCAGCTCGAGGCGGACGGTGTAGGCGCGCACGCCGCCGTCGGTCTCGGGTTCGTCCTCCTCTGGGTCGGGCTCGGGTACGTCACCCATCGTCGTCACCTCCGAACTGCGGGCGTCCAGGCGTCGTCATACTCTGTGACTCCGTAATGGGCGTGTAAAAGGATATAGGACTTCCCAAAACTCTCCGGGCGTGTCAACAGCCGGCACGGCCGCTCGAGGTTACACTCAGAGGTGGTCCTCGCCGGGGTTCGAGGAGCCCCAGTCGCCCCGTCCGCCCTCGGTACGGTCGACCCCCATGATCGATTCGGCCTGGTCCGGCCCGCCGAGGCTCTCGCGGGCGTCCGGGATGCGAACCGTGACCTCGTCGATCTCGGACCACGTGAGCAGTTCGGCCTCGATGTTGCTCGTCGTGATGTCGCCGACCGAACACCCCTTGCAGCCGCCGCCGAGTTCGATGATGACCTCGCCGTCGTCGGGGTCGGCCTTCCGGACCGCGCTGGTCCCCCCGTGCATCTGGATGATCGGCATCTCGCGCGTGAGCCACGTCTCGACTCGGTCTTTGAGCGGCGCGTCCTCGGAGTCAGTCATCGTCCGACCTAGGGACTCGAGCGGTGAATAGGTTTGGTCCGAAACCCTCACGATCGTTCGGTACAGCGCCGACGAACCGCCTCGAGCGCGAGCGCACCGGCGCCGAGCGCGCCGACGGCGGTGAAGCCGGGGATCGAGTCCGCACCGTCCTCGCCCGCGTCTCCACGGTCGTCCTCGACCGGGAACGTGTACAGCGCCCCCTCGAGGTCCGCGTTCGGGAGCAAACCGGTGCTGCTGGCGACGAAGGTTTCGCCGGGCTCGGCGACCCGGGTGGTCCAGAAGGCGGTCTCCTTGCGGTCGCTCCAGGCGGCGACTTCGACCGGGTCGGCGGGATCGCTCACGTCGTGGATCCGCACGCCGCCCCGGTACCACGAGGAGTAGAGCCGATCGTTTCGCAGCTCGAAGTTGTGGGCGGTCGTCCACCGGCCAGCGCCGTGGGTCTCGTCGTCGGCCCGGGGCGGATCGATCGTCGCCCGGCGTTCGGGGGCCGCGGGATCGCTCGCGTCGTAGAGGTCGATCCCGCCCGGCGCGTCGGGCTCGCCCCCCTCGACGGCCCAGGCCTCCCGACCGACCGCGAGCAGGTCGCCCGTCTCGTCGACCGCGGCGTAGTGGTCGTTGCCCGGCAGTCCGAGCCGGGCGTCCTCGTCGCTCCGCTCGCGCTGGCGGTCCAGGTCGGTCTCGCGGACGTGGGAGACGTACGTCGGGTCGGTCGGATCCTCGACGTCGATCAGGTACGTGCCGGGGTTCCAGTGGGCGAGGTAGGCGATCTCGTCCTGCACGTAGACATCGTGGTTGTAGCGGGCGATCCAGTGGAGTTCCGCCCACTCGGGCTCGCGCTCGAGCAGCGACCAGCGGCCGAGTTCCGCGACGTCGTCGGCGATATCGAAGATCACGAGGGCGTGGTCGTCCTCGCTATTGGCGACGACAAAGAGGTGGTCGCCCTCGAGGAAGCAGTTGTGAATGTGGTATCCGGTCTCGTAGGGGTCGATCGTCGGCTCCGGCGCGGCGGGATCGCTCACGTCGTAGACGACGAACCCGTGGAAGACGTCGTCGGACTGGACGTTCGCGGGGCCGACGACCGCCAGCCGATCGCCGTCGACCGCCACGTCGAGGACCTCGATCATCGGCCGCCCGTCGTCCCCGAGGCCGCGCTCCTCGGCGAGTACCGTCGGCTCCGCCGGGTCGGCGATATCGACGGTCGCGAACCCGTCGGTCGCGGCCAGATAGGCGGTGTCGCCGTCGTCGCCGACCACGGCCTCGGCGGCGCCGTCGACGGCGACGCGGCCGAGCGGTTCGAACGAGTCTGCCCGGACGGGGTCGGCGCTCGAGGCGATGCCAGCGGACGCCGTCAGCGCGAGGACGCCGCCGGCGCTCGCTCGAAGGAAGGGTCTCCGGCGCATGGGCGGGAAGACGGGGGCGACAAATAAAACGGCGCGGTCGGCGGCCGATCAGCTTCGCATGCGTTCCCTGTCGCCGGTCCCCCCGGTGAGGGCGCTGGCGACCGCGCCCTCGAGGACGACATCGTCGCCGTGGTCGGTGACCCGGATCTCGGGGACGTTGTTGAGCAGCATGTCGGAGACGCGCTCGCGGATCGGGTCGACGACGAGTTCCTCGTTGTGCAAGGCGACGGCCCCGCCGAAGGAGACGACGATGGGGGCGAACGACTGGACGACGTTGGTGACCCCGATGGCGTTCCAGTGGGCGAGCTGGTCGATGGTGTAGTCGGCCAGCTCGTCCTCGCCGGCCAGCTCGAAGACGTCCTTCGCGGTGAACTCGGGACTCTCGAGGGGGAGGTCGGTCGAGACGGTCGGGTCGTCGTCGGCCAGCAGCCTGGCGAAGTCGGGGATGCCGTTGCCCGAACAGTACGCCTCCCAGTGGCCGTCGTGGCCGCAGCCGCAGGTCAGCCGGCCGCGCGGATCGATGACGCAGTGACCGACCTCGCCGACGTTGCCGTCCCAGCCGGCCAGTATCTCGCCGTCACAGCAGACGCCGGCGCCGACGCCCGACGAGAGCGTGATGTAGACCATGTCGTCGGGGTTGCGGGCGGCGTGGAACCGCTCGCCGATGACGCCCGCGGCCGTGTCGTTGTGGAGATGGACCTCGTCGCTGTCGATGAGCTTCTCGATCGGCCCCGTCAGCGGAATGCGGTCGATCGAGTCGGGGAGGTTCGCCGGATCGATCACCGCCCCCTCCGCGAGGTCGAAGGGACCGATCGAGCCGATGCCGGCGGCGGCGATCTCTTCGGGCGCGACTCCCGCGTCGCCACACGCCTCGCGGAGCGTTCGGAGGACGCCCTCGGTGACGTCGATCCCGGTGGGACCCCGCGGCGTCCCGTTGCGACTGATACCGATCGTCGTCCCGTCGTCGGTCGCGACGGCGGCCCGGACGTTGGTCGCACCGAGGTCGACGCCCGCGTAGTAGACCATACTACAGCAGAGAACCGTCGTCGTACTTAACTACCGGTATCTTCACTCGACCCCGAGTAGCTACCGAGACCCGGTCGGCACAGGTATGCTACATGAGAACATAGCTAATGTATGGCAACCGACGAGTACGACTCCGATCCGGTGCCAGGTGCCGCGCTCACCGACGCGGAGCTCGAGGCGCTCCACGAGGTCGAACTCGGCCTCGAGTGGCTCCAGCGCGCCCAGGGCTGTCTGCTCGAGTTCCACCACGCGACGGGCCACGGGATGGATCACCTCGACGACGCCGAGCGGCTGCTCAGGGAGAGCGGTCACGACGACCTCGCCGACGCCATTCGAACCCAGCTCCTTCCCCACGGCGTCGTCGACGGCGACCGCTGGTCGTACGACGTCCTCGAGGACTTCCAGGGAACGCTGCTGGCCGAGACGGCTGCGCTCGAGGCCCGCGTCCGGGAGGAACTGGCCGACGGCCGGCGCCACGTTCCCGAGCGACGGCAGGAACGACAGTGGAAGGAACGGGCCGATCGGGACGGAGACAGTCCGTGAGAGCAAGGCTGCCGGCTCGAGTCCCCGCCTACTCCATCACGTCGAGATCTCGGTAGTAAGTCACCGGACAGGGAGCGTCGAGAATGATCTCCTGGGAGACCGAGCCCAGCACCGCCTTCTCGGCCGGCGACCGCCGGCGTCCGCCGACGACCAGTCGGTCGGCGTCGACCGCCCGCGCCATCTCGACGACCTCGGTGGCCACGTCCCCGAGCGCGCCCCGAACTTCGGTCTCGACGCCCGCCGCCGAGAGGCGCTCCTCGAGGTCGGAAACCGGCGGGCGTCGGGCCGCGACCGCGTCCGGGTCGACGTCCTCGACGCGCTCCTCGAAGCCCAGGTTCTCGCGGAACTCCTCGTACTCCGCCTCGGTGAAGGCGTGGCCGATCACGACCGTCGCCTCGAGTGGGGCCGCGATCTCGAGGACGGTCTCGGCGAGTTCCTCGGCTCGGACGGTGTCCATCGGCCCGACAGCGAGCAAGACGGTATCGATAGCCATGCGAGTACGTGTCGGTCCCATCCGCTTAACCGTTCGCGATCCCGCAGTCGTTCGCGGACAGCGCGCCAGACCGACTGTTGGGGTCGGTTCCGGCGCACCCACGACCGTCCCGCGAGTGCGTCGGAACCCGGTACGGCGGACCGCCTCATACGGATTGCTGTAACGATTTACCGGCGCAACCGCCGCACGGGTCGCGGTTGCGCCGGTAATGACTTACAGTAAACCGTATCACTCCTCCGCGTCCTGGCGTCCACGGACGAACGTCACCGGACACGGCGAGGAGAGCAGGACCTCTTGGGCCGTCGAGCCGAAGACGGCCTTCCCGGTCGGCGAGCGACGGCGGCCGCCGACGACGACCCGATCGGCGGCGACGCCCGTCGCCAGCTCGACGATCGTCGAGCCGTGGTCGCCGATGTCGCCGCGGATGTCGTAGTCGACGTCCGCCTCCTCGAGTTTCCGGCGCAGGTCCCTGATCGTCGAGTGCCGCGAGGCGACCTCGTCGGGGCGAACCTGGCCGCTCTCGGCGTCCATCTCGAGGTTCTCGAGCACCTCGTTGTACTCGTCCTGGGTGAACACGTGGGCCAGCACGACCGTCGCGCCTGCGGGCTGTGCGGCCTCGATGACCGTCTCCGCAAGCTCGTCGGTGCGGTCGGCGTCGCCCGGACCGACGGCGAGGAGAATCGTCTGTAGCGTCATACCCGCTCTATGTACCGGTGCCGACTTAAATTCGGGAGTTGCAGGCACGGGCGGATCCGGTGGCGTCGGTCGCCGCTTCCGGGTCGCTTTTGCCGTCCGTCGGCGACGAAGGCGGTATGAACGCTCCCGACCTCTCGGATCGAACCGTCCTCGTCACCGGCAGCGCGCGAGGCGTCGGCCGGGAACTCCTGCTCGCGACCGCCGACTGCGGGGCGAAGACGACGGTTCACTACCACACCAGCGCCGACGCCGCCCGCGAGGTCGCCGAGGCGGCCCGCGAGCGGGGCGCCCCGGAGGCGATGACCGTCCAGGGCGACGTCACCGATCCCGAGAGCGTCGACGGACTGTTCGCGGCCGTCGAGGCCGAACTCGGCGACGTCGACGTCCTCGTGAACAACGTCGGTGACTTCGCGCCCGCCCACTGGGAGGAGATCGAGTTCGACACCTGGAACCGGGTGCTCGAAACCAACCTCAACGGCACCTACCTCTGTTCGAAGCGCGCGCTGGGGGCGATGCGCGAGGCCGACTACGCCCGGATCGTCAACGTCGGCTACGCCTCCTCGGAGAAGGGGCTCGTGAGCCCGAAGAACTTCCCGTACTTCGTCGCGAAGGCGGGCGTCTTGATGTTCACGCGGATGCTCGCCGCCGACACGCAAAACGAGGGCGTGACGGTCAACGCTATCTCGCCGTACGTCGTCGAGAACTCCGACGAGTTCCCCGAGGAACTCCCGCGGGACCGCCCCGCGAGCTTCGAGGACCTGGTCAACCCGCTGTTGTTCTTCCTCGATCCCGACAGCGAGTACGTCAGCGGCGAGAACGTCGAGGTCGACGGCGGATGGCTACCCGAGAGCGTGTAGGCACCCGTTTCCGGGGCGGGCTTTTTCGGCGCGCCCGTCGCGAGGACCGATATGACACTCCCGGTTGCGGTGGGATGGCGCCACCTCCTGTTCGCGAACTGGCCGGTCGCTCCGGCGGTCGTCGACGCCCGCCTCCCGGACGGCCTCGAGCCCGACACCTACGACGGGCGCGCGTGGCTCTCGATCGTTCCGTACCGCAACGTCGCCGTCCGTCCTCGAGGTGCGCCCGCGAGGCTGGGGTTCGGGCTCCCCGAACTCAACCTCCGGACCTACGTCCGCCGGAACGGGGAGTCGGGGGTCTACTTTTTCAGTCTCGACGCCGACGGCGTCCTCGGCGTCCTCGCGGCCCGGCTCACACACCGCCTGCCGTACTACAACGCGCGCATCGAGATGCGGCTGGGGTCGAGACACGTCCGGTTCGCGAGCGAGCGTCGCCACCCGGGCGCGACCCCGGTTCGGTTCGCGTGTCGGTACGAACCCGTCGGCGAGCCGTTCGCGCCGAACCCGGACTCGCTCGCGGCGTTTCTCACCGAGCGCTACCGCTACTACACGATCGGGCGTCGGGGCGAACTTCGCTCCGCCGACCTCGTCCACGATCGCTGGTCGCTCCGCCCGGCGACGGTCGCCCTCGAGACGAACACGCTCTTCGAGGCCAACGGCTTCGAACCCCCGGCGACGTCACCGGTCTGTTACTACAGCCCCGGGGTCGACGTCGTCTCCTCGCGAAACCGGCCCCGCTGAACGCGCGGCGGATTCCGGGCGCGGATTCTCGAGGGCGGTCCTAACGGTCGGGGCCGCCTCGAGTCTCGGGCGGAGCCGCGGCGCTCGCACACGTTCGGCCAACCGACTTCCGGGCACGGCACGACCGTCCGAATCCCGGACGCGACGGGAAGGTACATTGCCTCGCGGTTCCAGCACTCGTCCGATGAACGAGCCCGGCGTCCAGTCACTGATGGATCAGGAAACGCTCGACGAACGGGTGCGAACCGGCGACGCGCCGGCGTGGGTCGAGGCGCACTGGCGCTCCTTTCGAGAGGGGCTGCTCGGCGAACGAAACGAGACGCCCTTTCCCTGCTTTTTCGGCGCGGAATCGGTCCAGCAGGGCGAGCCGCTGTACACCGCGGTGCCGTCGATGTCCGACGCCGACGCCCTGCTGACGCTGCGGGATCGGATCCTCGAGTACCTCGAGGTCTACCGCGAGCACTCGCCGCGGGCCTCGCTGGTCACCTTCTTCAAGCCGCCGGAAGAGCCGCTCTCGGAGCGGGAGTACCACGACGCGCTGTGGCACGTCTTACAGACGCTGCACTGCCACGACCCCGAACCCTGGCCCGAAGCCATTCCGACGAACCCGGACGACGAGCGCTGGGAGTTCTGTCTGGGCGGCGAGCCGATGTTCCCGACCTGTCGAGCGCCGTTCTACGACGAGCGCAAGAGCCGGTACTGTCCGATCGGGCTCGAGGTCACCTTCCAGCCTCGCGCGCTGTTCGAGAACCTCGGCGTGACCGCCGACACCCACGCCGGCCAGCAGGCCCGCGACGTGATCCAGGACCGCCTCGAGGGGTACGACGGCGTCTGTCCCCACGCCGATCTGGGCGACTGGGGCGTCGAGGGCGACCGCGAGTGGCCCCAGTACATGCTGACGGCCGACGACGCGCAATCGCCCGAGGAGTGTCCGATGACGGTCACTCGAGATCATCCGAAACCCGGTGCGCAGCTGCCATGATCGACACCGAGGACCGCGACGGCCCGGGGCCGACGCTGGTGCTGATCGACCTCCAGGAGGGGTTCGACGACCCGTCGTGGGGAACGCGGAACAATCCCGATGCCGAACGGCACGCGGGCGAGTTGCTCGAGGCCTGGCGGGAGGCCGACCGCCCCGTCGTCCACGTCCGCCACGACTCGAGCGAGCCGGACTCGCCGCTGCGGAGCGACGGGCCGGGTTTTGCGTTCAAATCCGAGACGGCGCCCCTCGAGGGCGAGGCGACGTTCGTGAAGTCGGTCAACAGCGCCTTTATCGGGACGGGCCTCGAGTCCTGGCTCCGCGACCGGGGCCTCGAGCGAGTCGTCCTCGCCGGGCTGACGACCGACCACTGCGTCTCGACGACGACCCGGATGGCCGAGAACCTCGGGTTCGAGCCGACGGTGGTCGCCGACGCGACGGCGACGTTCGACCGCGAGTTCGACGGCGAGGCGTTCGACGCCGAGACGATCCACCGGACGGCGCTGGCCCAGCTCGAGGGCGAGTTCGCGACGGTCGCGACGACGGCGGAGCTACTGGGCGACGAAGCCTGAGGGAGGTTCGCTCGAGCGTCGGTTCAGACGGTGCCGATCCCCTCGGCCGCCGCGATGACCGCGAGCGTGGCAAGGAAGCCGACGAGCGCGCCCGCGAGGAGTTCGGGTCGGCCGCGGTTCTCGAGGTCTGCGCCGGCGGCGACGCCGGCCGGGAGGAACTCGACGACGACGAGATAGAGCAAGGCGCCGGCCGCGAAGCCGAAGCTCGGCGCCAGCAGCCCCTCGAAGGTCGCGACGAAGACGTAGGCGACGACGGCGCCGATCGGCTGTGGCAGCCCGGAGAAGACGGCCCAGCCGACGACCTTCCAGCGGTTCATCCCGTAGGCGATCAGCGGGATCGCGATCGCCAGCCCCTCCGGCACGTTCAGGATCGAGATCGCGATCGCCATGAACACGGCCAGCGAGGGGATCGCGAGGCCGGCAATCTCGACGGTTCCGTCGGTCGGATCTGCGAACGAGACGCCGACGGCGATCCCTTCGGGAATACTGTGAATCGTCAATACTGCCACGGTGAGGACGACCGTCCGGGGATCGACGTCGGAGACGGTTCCCGGCGCGAACTCGTAGCCGTCGATCGCCCGGTCGGCGAGGAAGACGAACCCGACGCCGGCAAGCGCACCGATCGCGACGGGGCCGACGCCGCCCGCGGCGACCCCCTCCGCGAGCAGCCCGAACGCGGTCGCCGACAGCAGGATGCCGGCGGCGACGCCCCAGAGGACGACGAGCCAGCGGTCGCGGATCTCCTCGAGGACAAAAAACGGGAGCACGCCGAGCCCGGTCGCGAGGCCGGTGACGAGCCCGACGGCGAACACGAGCGAGAGATCGAAGAGCGGTGACATCGGGCGAGAGGTAGTATGGAGGGCGGTGGGCGGACAGCCGGCAATAGGTTACCGTCGGAGTTTGTCGACGAGCGGGAGCTCGGGGAGGTCGACGTCGAGCTGTTGGCGCGCGAACCTCGCGAGCATCGGGACGTCGTTGGCGCTCAGCAGCTTTCGGATGGCGAGGGGGTTCCCGTTGTTTGCCCGCGCCAGCGTCTCCTCGTCGAGACGCTCGAGGTCGGCCATGAACTCGTCGTACCGGTCGTTGTCCGCGAGGTAGAGCAGCCGGGTCATCAGCTGTCGCTTCCTGACGTTCGGTGCGACCTTCTTGTGCCACAGCGAGTCGTACACCTCGAGGTTCTCGGCCGTGGGTTCGACGTTGCCGTGTTTGAGACAGCTGTCCGTGGCGGCCGCGGCCATCCGACCGGACTGCATACACGTGTGGATCCCCTCGCCCCACAGCGGGTCGACCGTCGGCACGGTGTCGCCGATAGCCATGAACCGATCCGTGTGAATCTGGCCCGGCGGCTGGATGTGAGCCGAGCCGCGGTGTTGCTTGCCCTCGATACGCTCGGCGTTCCGGAACCGCGGGTCGGTATCCATCCAGTGAGAGAGATAGTCGTCGATGCTGAAGTCGTCGCGGGCGTACGTGCTGTGACTGCCGTTCTGGATGTAGCAGACGCCGACCTTCGCGGTGTCCTCGCCCGTGTGGAAGATCCAGGAGTAGCCGCCGGGTGCGATGTTGTGGTCGAGGCGCAGCATCATCGCGTCGTGGAGATCCGCGAAGCCGGGGCGATCGATCTCGATCCCCTCGAGTTCGTACTCGATGCCGATGGCGTGGTTCTCGCGTTCCAGATCGCTAACGCCGAGCTTCTTGGCGATCGGCGCGGCCGGTCCGGTCGCGTCGACGACGATCTCGGCGTACACCTCCTCGTCGCCGTTGTAGGTGACGCCGACGGGTTCGCCGTTCTCGACGATCGGCGCGGTGGCGCGGGCGTCGAAGCGGTACTCGGCGCCCTTCTTCCGGCCGTCCTCGACGAGAAACCGCTTGAAATCCGCAAACTCGAGAACGGCACCGGGCTGGTTCTGGACGTAGTGGTCCGTGGGGGACTCGAGGACGACCTTGTCGGTGTACTGCATCACGACGTCGTCCGGAATCCCGAACGACGCCATCATGGAGGGGAACGTCCCCGCGGTAGACTTGTTGCTCTGGCGCGGGAACTCGTCCTCGGACTCGGTCTCGAGGACGACGACGTCGTAGCCCCGGGTCGCGAGGTCGCGAGCACACTGGGCGCCGGCCGGTCCGGCCCCGGCGACGACTACATCGTAACGCTCGTTCATAGTCTTGGAACTATCTCGCCCCCTAATGAGTTTGTCCAAGCAGTTGCGTCGTCGCCCGGTCAACGGAACCGGGATGCGGTGTCGGGTTCGGTGGGCTCGAAGGAGCTGTTCGGAGGGGCGATCGGGGGTCGTCGATTCGAGCGACGGCGCTACTCGCTGTAGCCTTCCTGTACGAACGTCCCCTCGGTCTCGTAGATCGAGAGCAGTTCCTCGATGAGCTCCTCGGGAGACTGGCCCTCGTCGCAGTGGCTGTCGAGTCGGTCCTTGAGGTCGTCGCTGATCTCGAGGGAGTGAGTCATGTATGATCGTCGGTCGTACCCTCGCTCGCCGCGACCAAATAGACCGGGGGCGCGTGTGCAGCCGTCCGACCGACGGCGGCGAGAGCCGGCACGAGACGGCACCGCGATTATGCCCCTCCCCGAGAAAGGACGACGCATGGTAGCGACACTGTCCGACGACGAGGTTGGGAAGAAAGTGATCGACGCAGAAGGCAAGGAGCTCGGCATCGTCGCGAAGGTCGAAGGGGGGCGGGCCTCCGTGGATCCGAACCCGAGCGTCGCCGAGCACCTGCTCGCGAAGATCGGCGTCGAGGGCGAGGACGAGGAGGACTACCTCGTCACCGACAGCATGGTCGACCGGGTCGACGACGACACCGTCGTCCTGCAGGGCGACATCTAGACGCGAATCCCTCTTATGGGGCCGGCGGGATGCGACCGCGTTTTCGGTCCACGATCGAACGCCTCGAGCCACGGCTTCGACTCGAGGGTCAGGAGGGATGCTGGTGGCTGAGGCGCTCGGCTACCACGTTCGGTACGGGCGTGTTGCAGTCCTTGCACTTCCAGCTCCGGCGGACCCCGCTTCGGTCCTCGATCATGTCCTGTCTGAACCGCAGCGTCGCGCCACAGGTGCACCTGTGGGTCGTCGGGGACATACTCGGGCGTTCGGGCGCTCGGCTCAAAGATCCACTGGTCAGTCACTTCTCGTCGCGGACCTCGAGCGCGGCCTCGCAGAGGGTCTCCCGCTCGTCGAAATACGCCGGCGCGTCGGCCTCGGCCTCGAACTCGACGATGCGGTTCAGCGCCTCCTGTCCCTCGTCGACCTCCGTCTGGAGGTCGGCGGCCAACTCCGTGTAGCCGGCCGACAGCTCCTGGAACGCCTGGATCCGGGCCTGCTTGGCGTCGACCAGCGCCTGCTTCTCCTCGAGGTCCTGGCCCGCAGCCTCGAGGTCGTCGACGTCGGTCCCGTCGACGGGCCCGGTCGCCGACGGCGGCCGTTCGGTACGGGGAGTGTCGGTCGATCGCTCCTCGAGTTCCGAACGCAACTCGGCCAGCCGTTCGTCGATCTCGTCTAACAGTTCGTTGGCCTCGTCGGTCATCGTCTCGACCCGACCCGACAGCAGGCCCGCCTGGGTGTGACAGTACTCGACGAACTCCGAGACCGACGGGGGCGCTCCGGTGTCGTCGCTCATACCGGACCCGTTCGTGCTTCCGACCGAAGTCAGTTCGGCTCCCGCGGTCGTCGAGTGTTATCACACCACCCTCTGTTGGGCTTTCAGACGGGTTAAGTTCCTTCGACCCCTGACTCGGGTATAATGATTCGGCCGTCAGCGCGATCACCGTTTCACGCTCGCTTCCGGGGGTATCCATGAGTCGGGACACGATCGAGGTTCGCGGCGCCGAGGAGCACAACCTCAAGGATCTCGACGTGACCATCCCCCGCGAGGAGTTCACCGTCGTCACGGGCCTGTCGGGCTCGGGAAAGTCCTCGCTCGCCTTCGAGACGGTGTACGCCGAGGGCCAACGGCGCTACATCGAGAGCCTCTCGGCGTACGCCCGGAACTTCCTGGGCCAGATGGACAAACCGCAGGTCGAGACCGTCGAGGGGCTCTCCCCGGCGATCTCGATCGACCAGAAGAACGCGGCGAACAACCCCCGCTCGACGGTCGGCACGGTGACGGAGCTGCACGACTACCTCCGCCTGCTGTACGCGCGAGTCGGCACCCCTCACTGTCCCGAGTGCGGTCGGGAAGTCGGCGAGCAGTCGGCCCAGAACATGGTCGAGCGCATCCTCGAGCTTCCCGAAGGGACGAAAGCCAAGCTCGCGGCCCCCGTCGTCCGCGACCAGAAGGGCGCCTTCGAGGACCTGTTCGACGAACTCGTCTCGGAGGGGTACGCCCGCGTCGAGGTCGACGGCGAGGAACACGACCTCACGCTCGAGACGCCCGACCTCGACGAGAACTTCGATCACACGATCGACGTCATCGTCGACCGCGTGAAGGTAAGCACCGAAGCGCGACCGCGGATCATCGACAGCGTCGAGACGGCCCTGGAGGAGGCCGAGGGCGTCCTCAAGGTCATTCTCCCGGACGCACCCCAGGAAGTCGCCGCGGAACTCGGCGAGGAGTCCCGCCAGACCGGCGCGCTGGGCGACGAGACCGAGACCGACGATCGCTTCGTCGTCGAGTTCTCGAAGGATCTCGCCTGTACGCACTGTGGGATCGACGTCCCCGAGATCGAGACCCGCTCCTTTTCGTTTAATTCGCCCCACGGCGCCTGTCCCGAGTGTGAGGGGCTGGGCGAAACCAAGGAGGTCGACGAGGATCTGGTCATCCAGGACCCCTCGAAGCCGCTCAAGCACGTCTTCGAGGCCTGGAGCTACAACCGGTCGTACTACAAGACCCGCCTCGACGCCGTCGCCGACCACTTCGACGTCTCGCTGTCGACGCCGTTCGAGGACCTCGAGGAGGACGTCCAGGAGGCGTTCCTCTACGGCACCAGCCGACAGGTGCTGTTTAAACGGCAGACGAAAAACGGCACCCGCCGGAAGAAGAAGCGCTTCGAGGGCGTCATTCCGAACCTCGAGCGTCGCTACCTCGAGACCGACTCCGACTCGACCAGAGAGCACATCGAGGACTACATGTCGGTCACGGAGTGTCCCGCGTGTGACGGCACCCGCCTGAAGCCCGCCTCGCGGGCGGTGCTGGTCGACGGCACCGCGATCACCGAGATCAACGCGATGAGCATCGGCGACGCCCGCGACTACTTCGAGGCGATGGAGGCCGACCTCACCGAGCGCGAGCGTGTGATCGCCGAGGAGATCTTAAAGGAGATCCGCGCCCGTCTCGGCTTCATGTGCGAGGTCGGGCTCGAGTACCTGACTCTCGATCGAGAAGCCGCCACCCTCTCCGGCGGCGAGAGCCAGCGCATCCGGCTCGCGACACAGATCGGTTCCGGTCTCGTGGGCGTGCTGTACGTCCTCGACGAGCCCTCGATCGGGCTCCACCAGCGGGACAACGACCGGCTTCTGGATACCCTCGAGGAGCTTCGCGACCTCGGCAACACGCTGCTCGTCGTCGAACACGACGAGGAGACGATGCGCCGCGCGGACAACGTCATCGACATGGGCCCCGGCCCGGGGAAACGGGGCGGCGAGGTCGTCGTCAACGGCTCCGTCCACGAAGTGAAGGCCTGCGAGGAGTCGATCACCGGGGACTACCTCTCCGGCCGCGAGCAGATCCCGGTGCCCGACGAACGGCGCGACGCGGACGGCGCGCTCACCATTCGAGGCGCCCGCCAGCACAACCTCGCCGATCTGGACGTCGACCTCCCGCTCGGGAACTTCACCGCGATCACGGGCGTCTCCGGCTCCGGGAAGTCCACCCTGATGCACGACGTGCTGTACAAGGGCCTCGCGCGACAGATGAACGACAACACGAGCGTCATTCCGGGCGACCACGACACGCTCGAGGGACTGGACCAGATCGAGACCGTCCGACTGATCGACCAGTCGCCGATCGGTCGCACCCCGCGCTCGAACCCGGCGACGTACACCAACGTCTTCGACTACGTCCGGGAGCTGTTCGCCCAGACCAAACTCGCCAAGCAGCGGGGCTACGAGAAGGGCCGGTTCTCGTTCAACGTCAAGGGCGGGCGCTGCGAGGAGTGTGGCGGACAGGGGACGGTGAAGATCGAGATGAACTTCCTCTCGGACGTGTACGTCCCCTGCGAGGAGTGCGACGGCGCCCGCTACAACGACGCCACGCTCGACGTCACTTACAAGGGCAAGACGATCGCCGATGTGCTCGACATGGAGGTCGAGGAGGCCTACGAGTTCTTCGAGTCCTCGAGCCAGATCCGGCGCCGGCTCGAGCTGCTCAAGGACGTCGGGCTGGGCTACATGACGCTTGGCCAGCCCTCGACCACCCTGTCGGGCGGTGAGGCCCAGCGGATCAAGCTCGCCGAAGAGTTGGGGAAGAAGGACTCCGGCGAGACGCTGTACCTGCTCGACGAGCCCACGACGGGGCTCCACCACGAGGACGAGCGCAAGCTCATCGACGTCCTCCACCGCCTGACCGACAACGGTAACACCGTCGTCGTCATCGAGCACGAACTCGACCTCGTCAAGAACGCCGACCACGTCGTCGACCTCGGACCCGAGGGCGGCGAACACGGCGGCGAAATAGTCGCGACGGGCACCCCCGAGGAGGTCGCCCGGCTCGAGGACTCCCACACGGGTCGGTACCTGCGGGACCTGCTCCCGAAGGTCGACCTCGACGGGCCCCGCGGCGAGCGCGTCGAGCCCGTGACCGCGCCGATGGACGACGACTGAGCGGTCTGCTACGACCGCTCTTGTCGTCCTCACGGGCGAATCTCGAGTGCGCCGGACGGAGACTTCACAGCGGTTAGGTGTGTTGCGGCCGTCTCGAGGCGATCGGTCCACTCCTCGGAACTCGTTCGGTCGCGTTCCAGCGTAGGCGACGCGATCCAGACGCCGAGGGCGCTCTCGAGTTCGCGCTCGGCTGGCTCCGAGGATACCTCCTCGACGACCGCTTCCGGCATCCGAACCTCCCCGCTCGTCCCTCGAAGCAGGTCGAGAGAACCGATATCGGCCAGCGTGATGAACACGCTCGCATCGACGAGGAGCGTCCGACGGTCGTTTCGATCGTCGGTCATCGGTTCACCGGAGCGCGTCGACGTCCGCCTCGAGATCGGCCTCGTCGTAGTTCGAGAGGACGTTTCGATCGTTTGCTTCGGCCATCATCCGCGCGATCGACACGCCGGCTATCTCGGCGGCGCCTCGCATTCCGACCTCGCCCTCCCGGTAGCGCTCGAGGGCGATTCGAATCAGCTCCTCGCGCGCACCGCGTCGAACCGCCTCTCGGATCGCGTCGCTTCGACCGCCGCCACGCTGTTCGGCGAGCCGGTCGAGGAGGTCCAGTTCCTCGTCGCTCATCCGTGCAGTGACGTTCTCCATGCGTATTACATCGTATTGCAACGCAATAAGTATGGCTTCGGTTCGGTAGCCCGTCCGATTTCCGGGATCGTGGCGAGCGCGTCGAGCCCGTGACCGCGCCGATGGGCGGCGACTGAGACGGTCGGCGTGCGATCGGAACCGTTACCAGCCCGATCACCCTACTCTCGCGGACGAATGAGCGACCGAAAGGACCGTCTCCGACGGGGCTTTCTCGGCGTCGGCGTCGTTACGCTCGTCCTCGCGCTGGGGATCATCGTCCTCGCGGGAACGACGCCCGTGACGGCGGCGCTGTTCGGCTGGCTCGCGGTCAGCGGCTGTCTGCTAGTCGCCGCCGCTGTCCGCGAGCGGATTGCGGGCGTCGGCTGGCCCCGGATCGCGAGCGTCGGGCTGGCCGTGCTCGCGCTGGGCGCGACGACGCTCGGGTTCGTCCAACTGCTCGCCGGCGCCGACGGCTGGACCCTGCTCAACGGCGTCGTCATGCTGTTCGTCGGACTCGTGCTGGTCCTGCTCACCCTCGAGTGCTGGCTCGGCGGTGTCGGGATAGCCTCGGAGACATTCGCCGTCGACTGACCGGGAACGGAACGGATTTGATCGGAGCGGCTCGAGCCATCGTATGGGCTCGGACGACCGGTGTCAGATGGGCGGCTGTACGCGAGGGGCCGACCGTACGATGACGTTCAGAAGCCACGAGGATATCGACGTCTGTGCGACCCACTACCGGCGCAACGTCGCGATCAAGTACGGCGTGCTGGTCGCCGTCTCCGTCGTCCTCGCCGGGCTCGGAGTGGGAGCCTACTGGCTGTTCGTCTGAGCGACGGGCCGACAGTTCCGGGGGAACCTTTCTGCGCCTCGAGCGCTTCCGTTCGGGTATGACGACCGTCTACGCCGCGTTGCGCGATCGGCTGCTCCGCGCGGAGGGAGAGGAGGAGTGGACGACGACCAGTCACCTCGAGGGTCACGAGCTCGAGTGTCTCGCCGCCTCGCCCGACGCGCCCGAGCGGGTGTTCGTCGGCACCTTCGAGAGCGGCCTCCACCGCTCGACGGACGGCGGCGACTCCTTCGAGTCGCTCGAGACCGAGTTCGTCCCCGAGCGCGAGTCGGGGTACGGCGGCGCCGAGAACCTCGAGAGCGACGCCGTCACGGCGGTGACGATCAGCCCCCACGATCCCGACGTCGTCTACGTCGGCACCGAACCGAGTCGGATCTACCGCTCGAGCGACGGCGGCGAGAGCTGGGAACACCTCGAGGGGCTCACGGACCTCCCCTCGGCCGAGGGCTGGTTCTTCCCGCCCAGACCCCACACCCACCACGTCCGCTGGCTCGAGGTCGACCCGTTCGATCCCGATCGGCTCTACGTCGGGATCGAGGCGGGGGCGTTCGTGCTGAGTACAGATGGCGGGGAACGCTGGCAGGAACGGCCCGAGGGATCGCGCCGGGATAACCACAGCATGGCGATCCACCCCGATCGAGAGGGGCTCGTCTACTCCGCCGCGGGCGACGGTTTTGCAGTCTCGGCGGACGGCGGCGAGTCGTGGGACCACCCCCAGGAGGGCCTCGAGCACCGCTACTGCTGGAGCGTCGTTCCCGATCCCGGCGACCCCGACGCGGTGCTGGTCTCGAGCGCCAGCGGCGCCGGCTCGGCCCACACGGCGAGTTCGGCGGAGTCGTACGTGTATCGAAAACCGGGCGGGGAGCCCTGGGAGCGCCTCGAGGGAACGGGGCTGCCGACGGGCGAGGGCGTCGTCCGCGCCGAGTTCGCCACCGGTTCCGATCCGGGGGTTGTCTACGCCGTCAACAACCGCGGTCCGTTCCGAACCGCGGACTTCGGCGACTCGTGGGAGCGACTCGAGGTGGCGTGGCCGGAGGGTCTCGAAGCGCAGGCGCCTCGAGGGCTGGCGGTGCTCGAAGCGTAGGTCGCAGTAGTCGCCGCCATCGGTTCTCCGTTCGAGACTGCGGGTGCGGTGCGCAGCGATGCGCGTGCATCGGCTCCTCGAGCCCACACATACGGCAGGTGAGCGCGGGAGCGTTCGGATCTCCTCGAGGGCAACCGACGTCCGACGGCGAGCATCGGGCGCTTCGAAATCCTTTTAGGCGCTACACGGGGATACTAGCGTAACTGAGTGATATCATGGACGTCGACATCATTTCCGAAGAGGAAAACCCCATGTTGCACCGCACGGACGTGACCTTCGAGCTGTCCCACGACGACGCCACCCCGGAGCGACTCCAGGTTCGAGACAGCCTCGCGGCGAAGATGAACAAGGACGCCGACGAGGTCGTCGTCCGCAAGCTCGACACCAAGTTCGGGATGCGAAAGACCGTCGGCCAGGCCAAGGTCTACGAGACGGCCGACCACGCCCGCGACGTCGAGCAGGAGCACATGCTCGAGCGCAACAAGATCGTCGGCGACGCCGACGACGCAGAGCCCGAAGCGGAGGAGGCCTAAATGGCTCGCTACGAGCTCTACGACGACGACGGGAGCAAGAACCGCGAGCAGTGCCCCCGCTGTGGC
>NZ_JBLRWX010000074.1:0-18692 GCF_047921035.1 Natronococcus sp. | reverse complement strand
GGGACCTATAGTAACAACTGAAACTGTTTGCACACTGATCGCCAGCCGTCGTGCGATCAGGTGCGCACTGACCTTCAGTGGCGACTATAGAAGACCGACGCCGGATCACGGGTGGTGAAGCGGTCCTCAGAGAAGGGTTCGGAGCTCGTTTCGAGCAGGCACAGACCTCCTTCAGCGCCGCTCCAGAAACGCCCGCACCCCGTCCTCGTGTTCGGGCGTACCGTACGCCAGCGACTGGGTGAGCAGCTCGTGATCCAGCGCCTCCTGCCAGTACCGGCCCATGTTCTCGTGGATCGCCCGCTTGGTGAGTCCGAGGGTCGCCGTCGGTCGCTCTTGGAGGGTCTCGAGGAGGTCGGCGACCGCGTCGTCGAGCTCCTCGTCCGGGACGGCTTCATTGACGAGCCCCAACTCCGCGGCCTCCTCGGCGGAGACGAACTCGGCGGTCAGCGCCAGGCGCTTGGCGTCCCGGAGCCCGATGAGCTGGGGAAGCAGGAAGGTCCCGCCGGTGTCGGGGACGAGCCCGACGCGGACGAACGCGCAGCTAAACGCGGCCGATTCGGCGGCGTAGGCGAAGTCGCTGACCGCAGTGACCGCCAGTCCGGCGCCGACGGCGTCACCGTTTACCTTCGCGACGATCGGAACGGGCGAGGTGAGCGCGGTCTCGACGACCCGCCCCAGGGTCTCGGTCGTTCGGTCGTAGGACTCCTTGGGCGTCTCCTCGCGTTCGGCCATCGCCTCGAGGTCGCCGCCGGCGCTGAACGCCTCGCCCTCCCCGGTGAGGACGATCGCGTCGTACTCCTCCTCGTCGACGTCCTCGATGGCCGTCGACAGCTCGCTGGCCTCGTCGGCCGTAAACGCGTTCAGCTGTTCGGGTCGATCGAAGGTGATCGTTCGGACGCCGTCCTCGTCGTCGATGCGCATACGCCGACGACAGCGTCGAGTGCAATAACGATTCGTATGTTTCGTCCCGACGGCTGCACTCGTCGTAACACACATCCCACCGCTCGAGGTCGTTCTACCTGTCTGTCTTCCGAGCTGTTCTGCAACAACTCGTAATCGGAGAAGATCGAACGCCCGACTCGTGTCGACGTCTTCGACGGCGAATCGAACGTCGCGAGACGTCACTCTAATGCTCTATATCGCACAGTCGACGATAGTACACGGGATTCTCCTCCCGTCGAGCCGTTTGCTACGGCAGTTCGGATCGTCATTCGGATAGACTGCTCTACACCTCCGGTACAGGTACAGAGACGGTTCTTCCGTCCGGAAGGTGGAACTCCGCCACCGGATCGGTCGACCGATCCGTTTCGAAATATGTTCGATTTCGATCATACATAACTTAGTTATATGTGTATGGGCTGATGAGTGCGGACACTATCGAGGTCGGTGATCGAAGACCGTCCGCGACCGGAAGCTGATCGGGTCCTACTCCCGGAGCGCGTCCTCGCGCTCGGTGGCCTCGAGGGTCTCGGTCTCGAGGTCGGTGGCGACGACGGCGGGCTTGTAGGCGCCGCCCTCGAAGAGGTCGTGGTCGCTGACGGAGGACTCGACGAACCGCGTGAAGGCCCGGCGGTCGGCGGGCAGTTCGCCGTAGACGACCTCCTCCTCGACGAGGTCGTAGACGGGGATGCGCGGCGTCAGGAGGGTGTTCTCGCCGACGACGCTGTTCTCGCCGACGACGAACCCGGATGTCACCCGGCAGCCGGCACCGAGCGAAACGTTGTCCTCGACGACGACGGGCGCCGACTCGACGGGCTCTAAGACGCCCCCGATCAGCGTGTTCGCGCCGAGCTTGACGTCCGCGCCGATCTGGGCGCAGGAGCCGACCGTGTCACAGGAGTCGACGAGGGTGCCGTCGCCGACGTGGGCGCCGACGTTGACGAAGCTCGGGCTCATCATGATACAGTCCGACCCGAGGTAGGCACCCCGTCGGATCGTCGTCCCGTCGGGCGTGTTCCGGGTGCCCCGGTCGCCCAGGTCGTCGGTCTCGCGCAGCGGGAGGACGTCGTAGTGGTCGACGCCGCCGTACTCGTAGGCCTGGTTCTCGCGCAGGCCGAAGTTCAGCAGGATCCCCTGTTTGACCCACTCGTTTGCCTCCCACTCGCCGCCCGATTTCTCGGCGGCGCGGATCTCGCCGTCCTCGAGAGCCTCGAGAAAGGCCTCCAGGGTCGCGAACTCGTCCTCGCCGGCCGACTCCGCGTCGACCTCGCCGTTCTGTTTGCGATCCCACAGCCCCTCGATCTCGCTCTCGAGCGTGCTCATTCGTCGATCACGTCCGCAAAGTCGTAGTTCCCCACCTTCCGTCCTGCGATCCAGACCGCGGCGTCGACCGCACCCGCGGCGAACACGCCGCGGTCCTCGGCGCGGTGGGTCAGGCGAACCTCCTCGTCGTTGCCCGCGAGGACGACCTCGTGCTCGCCCGTAACGTTGCCAGCACGAAGCGCGTGGACGCCGATCTCGCCCTCCTGGCGGGGTGCCTCGCCCTCGCGGCCGTGCGTGCGCCCCGCAAAGTCGCCGTTCGCCTCGATCTCGTCGAGCAGGCGGTTCGCGGTGCCGCTGGGGGCGTCCCGTTTCCCGTTGTGGTGGGTCTCGACGAGTTCGACGTCGTACCCCGGGAGATTCCGTACCGCCTGGCCGACGACGTTGACCAGCGCCTGGACGCCGCGGGCGAAGTTCGGCGCGTGGAGGACCGGAACCTCGTCGCCGGCGTCCTCGAGGGCCGCGAGCCCGTCGTCGTCGAACCCGGTCGTCCCCGTGACGAAGGCGACGCCGGTCTCGGCGCAGGCCCGGGCGTAGTCGACGGCCGACTCGGGTCCGGTGAAGTCGATCACGGCGTCGGGCTCGCGCTCGGAAAGCAGCGCGTCGAACCGGTCGGCGGGTTCGAGGTCGACCCCCGCGACGCTCTCGTCGTCGGGGTCGCGGTTGACCGCGAACGCGACCTCGCAGTCCTCGCGGTCGGCGACGGCCGCGACGACCTCCCGTCCCATTCGCCCCGTCGCTCCGGTGACGCCGATCCCGACCGTCATGGACTGGCCTCTTCGGCGACCGCCGTCGGCTCGCCCTCGAGGTCGGCGACGATCCGTTCGACGATCCGCTCGGCCTCCTCGAGGACCTTCGGCTTGACCTTCCGGATCACGGCCCCCAGCGAGACGAACGCCGGGCGGGGCCGTAGCCGCGGATCTCCATGGCCTCCTTGACCGGGATCGGGTTCGTCTCGATAAACAGCGCGCGGAACAGCGGACCGAGCTCGTGGTGGAGCTCGCGAGCGCGCTCGTAGTCGCCCTCGAGGGCGGCGCCGACCATCGCGCAGGTCCGTTCGGGCTCGACGTTCGCCGAGACGCTGATCGTGCCGGTGCCGCCGACCGACAGGACGGGCAGGGTGAGCGCGTCGTCGCCCGAGAGGACGGCGAAGTCCTCGTCGCGCGTGCGCTCGACGATCTCGCCGATCTGGCCCAGGTCGCCGCTGGCGGCCTTGTAGCCCGCGATATTCTCGTGGCTCGCCAGTTCGACGGCCGTGTTTGGCTCGATGTTCTGACCCGTTCGCGAGGGGACGTTGTAGACGATCTGGGGCAGGTCGACGGCGTCGGCGATCGTCTCGTAGTGCTCGACGAAGCCCTGCTGTTCGGGCTTGTTGTAGTACGGCGAGATCAGGAGCAAGCCGTCGGCGCCGGCGTCGGCCGAGCGCTCGGAGAGTTCCAGGGCCTCGCGGGTGTTGTTCGAGCCCGAGCCCGCGATGACGGGCACGTCGTCGACGGCGTCGATGACGGCCTCGACGACCTCGACGTGTTCGTCGTGGGTCAGCGTCGCCGATTCGCCGGTCGAGCCGACGGGAACGAGCCCGTCGACGCCCGCCGCCTCGAGTCGCTGGGCGTCAGTTTGCAGTGTTTCGAAGTCGATCCCTTCGTCCTCGTCGAACGGCGTACACATCGCCGGGAAGACGCCGCTGAAGTCGATGTCGGATGTCATGTCTGTGTGGTGTGGTGGTGTTCGTGCGTTCGTCGAACGATCCTATCGAACCGCGCCGAAGTGCGCCCGAGACGAGGTCGCCACGCTCGCCACGAGCACTCTCAGACGCGTTTTTTCGAAAAGGGAGCCGCGCTCGCTCCGCTCACGGCGGTTGCAACGATAGCGCGAGCGGTGCGTGGCATACCCGGAAGGGCAACCGGAACGAACTTATGGATTTCGTTGTCCTGCTGTTCTTGCGTCTGCTCGGTCGGTGGCTGACTCGTCGTTACATCGATTACCCCGTGCCGTCTGTCGAATTATCCCGCGAAATTTATACATCGTGACTCCCTAACGACTCCTATGACAGATTTCGGACTGAAAGTACGAATGTTCGTCGTCGGCTCGATGCTGGCGGCGCTGTACCTGTTCGTCGGGGCCGTCGGCCTCGCGTTCCTGGGGACGGGTGCCTGGCCGATCGTCCTGCTGTTGCTGGTGACGTTCCCGTTCCTCCAGTACAAGCTCGGGACGTGGATGGCGACCCGGAAAGCCGAGGAGATGCCCGAGGAGGGACAGTACGCGGATATCCACCGCATGACCGAGTCGCTCTCCCGCGATATGGGGATCAAAAAGCCGAAGTTGATGGTCCAGGGGATGGGCGTCCCCAACGCGTTCGCGACCGGCCGCAAGGGCAACGGCGTCGTCGTCGTCAGCGAGGAACTCATCCGGCTGCTCGACCGCGACGAACTCGAGGGCGTCGTCGCCCACGAACTCGCCCACATCAAGAACCGCGACGTCCTGATGATGACGATCGGCAGCTCCATCGGGATGATGGTCGGCTACGCCGTCTACTTCGTCTACGTCTTCGGCGGCGAGGACAACCCCGGCGGCTTCATCGTCGGCTGGATCCTCTCGATCTTCGCCCAGATGCTCGTCACGATCCTCGTGATGGCCATCTCGCGCTACCGCGAGTACGTCGCCGACGACGACGCCCGCCAGTACATCGGCAGCGGCGACCCGCTCGCCCGAGCCCTCGAGAAGATTTCGAAGGGCGCCGAGAACCGCGAGTCGACGATCGACGAGGGCCAGGCCGCGCTCTGTATCTTCAACTCCGAGCGCGGACTGCTCGAGACGGTGTTCGCGACCCACCCACCGACCGAGAAGCGCATCGAGAAGCTGCGCAGCTGATCGGGACCCGGCACGTTTTTTTTCCGCGACACGTCGGCCACGGATCGCCGGAGGGCCGCCCGTTGTGAGAAGGGTTTTCACGATCGCCCGTCACGGGTAGGACATGACCGAGATTCACGCGGGTCAGCGCGTCGCGGTTCTCGTCGACGCGCAGAACCTCTATCACACCGCACAGAGCCTTCACAGTCGAAACATCGACTACTCGTCGCTGCTCGAGAAGGCGGTCCAGGACCGCCAGCTCACCCGCGCCATCGCCTACGTCATCCGCGCGGACTCGCCCGAGGAGGAGAGCTTCTTCGACGCGCTGATCGACATCGGCTTCGAGACGAAGATCAAGGATATCAAGACGTTCGCCGACGGGTCGAAGAAGGCCGACTGGGACGTCGGCATGAGCCTCGACGCGGTGACGCTAGCGAACCACATCGACACGCTCGTGCTCTGTACGGGCGACGGCGACTTCTCGCGGCTCTGCTCGCACCTGCGCCACGAGGGGGTCCGCGTCGAGGTGATGGCCTTCGAGTCCTCGACCGCCGAGGAACTCATCGCGGAGGCCGACTCGTTTCTGGATCTCGACTCGCGCCGCGAGACGTTCCTGCTCTAGGCGCACGCGTCGCGGGCGAGATCGACACACAGCGCGCCCGCACCGACGATCAGCGCCGATCCCGTGAGCGCGTAGACGAGAAGGTGTGACTCGAGCGCCGACGGGCCGGCGAACGTTAGGCTACTCACCGCGAGCAACCCCAGTCCGAGGACGATCTTCGTGAAATCCATTCGGTCGTCGAATCGACGCCGACCTATATAACGGTCCTGATGACAGTCCCGACACACTGGGTGTCACCGTGCCACGAACGCACACGACCAGGTCGAAGGGCTTTCGACCGCCCGCGCCGAACGCGGGCTATGAGCGATCCAGCCGACGGAAACGCGGGACTGCCGGCGCTGCGAACGATCGCCGACTACCAGTTCGGCGCCGGGGCGGGCGCGAGTCTCTTCCCGCCGACGGAGTCGCTGACGGTCAAACGCACCTCTTCGGGTCGCCCCCAGCAGGTCCACTGCGGGGACGGTCGCCTCGTCTCGTTCGGGATCGACGGCCGGTTCACGCTGGGGATCGAGGGCGGACGGCGCCTCGACGCCGCCCTCGAGCGGCCGGCCTATCGGGTCGTCGTCGACGACGAGAGCGAGCCGTTCGTCCGCGAGGAGAAGAACGTCTTCGCGAAGTTCGTCCTCGAGGCCGGCGACGAGATTCGTCCCGGCGACGAGGTGGTGGTCGTCCACGAGCGCGGCGAGGTGCTCGCAGTCGGGACGGCCCGACTCGACGGCGCGGCGATGGGCGACTTCGAGACGGGGATGGCGGTGAGCGTCCGCGAGGGCGTCCCCGCGGAGCGCTGACGCCCTCGCGAACGGTCCGGATCGGCTCCGGTGTGGCGTTCAGATCGGGTCGTCGGGATCGTGTTCGTCGGCCACTCGAGCGGCCTCGGCGGCGTACCGGTCCCGAAGTTCGGAATCGTCGACGTCCTCGAGATTTTTCGGGGAGACGTCCCTGGCGGCGGTAACGCTTTCCGCGTCGACGGCCTGCGAGGCGATCTCCTTGCGGAAGAACCGCTCTCCGTCGGGCGTGGCGTACTTGAGAATGATGAGATCGCGGTTGTTGTAGCCGCGCTCGACGAGCCACACGCGAACGTCGTCTCGTTCGGGTGCCATAGGAACACGAACGGTCGACGGACGCATACTCGTTGGCCCTGCAGAAGCGACCGCAGTTCGATTACGTCGGGCGCTCTCCGAACGACAAAGTAAAAGGTCGCTGGTGGCGACGTACCGGGTATGTTCGGAGGAGGCGGCGGCATGAACCCGCGCAAGATGGAACAGATGATGGAACAGATGGGGATCGACGTCGAGGACGTCGAGGCCGAGGAGGTCATCATCCGGACCTCGGAGTACGATCTCGTCTTCGACGACGCCGAGGTCACGAAGATGGACGCCCGCGGCCAGGAGACCTACCAGATCGTCGGCTCGCCCGAGGAGGTCGAGTCCGGCACGGCCGGCAGCGCCGACGCCGGTGCCAGCGAGGACGCCGGGAGCGCGATCCCCGACGACGACGTCGAGATCGTCGCCACCCGCACGGGCGTCAGCGAGGCCGAGGCCCGCGAGGCCCTCGAGGAGCACGACGGCGACCTCGCCGCGGCGGTCGAGGCCCTCGAGTAACGCGTGACTGTCCCGGTATTACTGGTTCGGGGCGACCGCGAGTACCTCGTCGAGCCCGGCACGGAGAAGGGGACCGACCTCGGCGTGCTCGAGGTTCCCGAGGACGTCGAGCCCGGTGAGACCCTCGAGACGCATCTCGGCGACGAGTTCCGGGTGCGCCGGCTCCGGGGACCGGATCTCTTCCACCACTTCGAGCGAACGGGGGCGCCGATGGTCCCGCGAGACATCGGGCTGGTAATCGGCGAGACCGGCATCGCGCAGGGCGATCGGGTGCTCGACGCCGGCACCGGAACGGGCGTGCTCGCGGCGCTTTTGGCCCGCGCGGGCGCGTCGGTCGTCACCTACGAGCGCGATCCGGAGTTCGCCGACGTCGCCCGGAAGAACATGCGACTGGGCGGCGTCGCCGACAGCGTCGACGTCCGAACCGGCGATCTGACCGACGAACTCGACGGGCTCGAGCCGTCGTCGTTCGACGTCGTCACCCTCGATACGGGCGACGCGCCCGACGTCGTGGAGGGCGTGCCGGAACTGCTCGTCGAGGGGGGGTTTCTCGCGGTGTACAGCCCGTTCGTCGAGTCGACCCGCGAGGTCGTCGAGGCCACTCGAGCGGCCGACCTGTCGGACGTCCGCACGCTGGAGACGATCCAGCGCGAGATGCAGTTCGACGACCGGGGATCGCGACCCTCGACGGCCCCGGTCGGCCACACGGGGTACCTGACGCTCGCCCGAAACGAGTAGGGCCCCAAACGACGTTGGGACCGATCTTTTGTCGGTGGCAAAACAGGTTCGAGACGCCGCGTCGGGTCGACCGCCCGGGCGGACGATGCAGGTGTCAGAGGCGCGACCGCCGTTCGACGCTCCCGTCTTCCCCGCTCGTTCGTTTCTCGAGCGACGGCCCTAGTTGTCGTCCTCGCGCCACTTGTACTCGCACTCGCTACAGATGAAAAAGCGCGTCTCGGACTCGTCGGCCGAGCGGATCTGTTGCATGTACCAGTACGCGCGGTCGTGGCCACACTCGGGACAGTGCGCGTCGGTTTCGGGCAGCGACGTCTCCTCGGAGGACTCGATGACCTCGCTCGCCTCCTGGTCGTCGGTCAGCGTGTACTCGGCGGCGTCACCTTTCGGCTTCGTGAATCCGCAGCTCCCACACTCCCAGATGCCGTCCTCGGCTTTCATCATCGATCCGCATTCGTCGCAGAATTCCATCGTTGTCCGGCATACAACGACGGAGCGACTTAAGCGACCCGTTTGGATCGGCTAGCCTTCCCCTTCCGACTGGTACGGCTCGCCGACGGCCTCCCGCGGCAGGACGTTGTGCAGTTCGGCCTCGAGATCGGCGACCCTCTCGAACCGATCCCTGTTTGTCCGGCCGACGAGTTCGCCCAGGTTACGTTCGCCGTCGGCCAGCAACAGGGTGACATCCTCGAGTTCGGTCGCCGCCGTCTCGGCCTCGATCGGGTACTCGAGGCGCT
Source organism: Natronococcus sp. (assembly GCF_047921035.1). Taxonomy (NCBI): domain Archaea; kingdom Methanobacteriati; phylum Methanobacteriota; class Halobacteria; order Halobacteriales; family Natrialbaceae; genus Natronococcus; species Natronococcus sp. Next base: position 9,888 of record NZ_JBLRWX010000074.1, on the reverse strand, counting down.
CGAACGTGTCGTCGATTCGGCTGAGTTTGACCTCCTCCATACGGGGGAAACGCGCGCCAGGGTCTTGTAGAGCGATGTCCCGGGAGCTGACTGTCTGTCCGGCCGCCATTTCGATTCGAAACGATAATCGGGGTGGGTTACGCAGTTCGAGGCGATGCGGCGTCTCGTTCACTGGGTTCTCGCGCAGTTCGCCGTCGACAGGCGGGTGCTCGCGCTGGCGTTCGCCCGGATGGCGGACGGGGTCGGCAACTCCTTTCTGATCATCGTGATCCCGCTGTACATCGCCGACGACGTCGTCGGCGGGCCGACGTTCGGTCTCGGCGAGTCGATGATTATCGGTATCATTCTCTCGCTCTTTGGCTTTCTCAACAGCTCCTTCCAGCCGCTTACCGGTCGCCTCTCCGACCGAACGAGACGACGGAAGGCGTTCATTCTGGCCGGACTCGGCGGACTCGCGCTGACGAACCTGGCGTACGTCTTCGCCGAGACGTACGTCTCCCTGCTCGTGATCCGAGGACTCCAGGGGATCAGCGTCGCCTTCATCATCCCGGCGTCGGTCGCGCTGGTCAACGAACTCGCGACGACGGGCGACCGGGGCGGAAACATGGGCGTCTACAACACGTTCCGCCTGGTCGGCTTCGGCGCCGGTCCCGTCGCCGCCGGCGCGGTCGTCAGCGCCGGCCCCTACGCGATCCCCGGCGGGCTGGCGATCAGCGGCTTCGACGCCGCCTTCTACGTCGCCGCGATCACGGCCACGTTGAGCTACCTGCTGGTGACGGTCCTGATCACGGACCCCGACTCGACGGGAGCGACCGCGGGCGCGGATCTCTCGATCGACGTCTTCGATCGCTCGGGGACGAACCTGCTCGATCCGATCTTTACGCTGGGCGTCGTCTCGCTGTTCATGGCGGCGGCGATCGCCCTGTTCGCGACGATCCAGCCGCAGGTCAACGACCACCTCGATCAGGGATCGACCTGGTTCGGCCTCCAGTTTGCGGCGTTCATCCTCGCCCAGATCCTCCTGCAGACGCCGATCGGCCGGGCCTGCGACCAGTACGGTCGGCGGCCGTTCATCCTCGTCGGGATGGTCGTCCTCGTTCCGGCGACGATGGCCCAGGGGCTCGTCACGACCTCCGAGGCCATGTTCCTGGCCCGTCTCGCCCAGGGGATCGCCGGCGCGATGGTGTTCGCGCCCGCGCTGGCGCTGGCCGGCGACCTCGCCGGCGACGGCGAGTCGGGGTCGAAGCTCTCGGTGCTGACGATGGCCTTCGGCTTCGGGATCGCGATCGGTCCGTTCTCCTCCGGCGCGCTGATCGGCTACGGCTTCTGGGTCCCCTTCGCCTTCGGCACCGTGCTCGCCGCGCTGGGAGCGATCCTCGTCTACACGCAGGTCGAGGAAACCCTCGAGACGACCGCACCAGTGCCGATACTCGGCGACTGACGCCCACAACGACGGGACACAACGCAAAAGTACCGGATCCGCATATCTTCCGACGATGACGCTCTCGGACGAGGCCACGGAACGGTTGGCCGACGTGGTGGAGCTACAGCCGACGAAAAACGCCGAACTGCAGGATCGGTGGGGGTTAGAAAGCGGCAGCGAGGTCCACCAGTACCTCGAGAACGAACTCGGCGACTACTACTTTCGCGACGACAACAGCCTGATCCGGGCGACCGCGGAGGCCGCGGACCTCGTCGACGTCGAACCGGGCGTCGAGAGCGATCCCGACGACGGCACCCCCTCCAAGATTCGGGTGCCCGAGCTCCAGGCGCGGATCGTCGAGGTGCTCGCCGGCCCCGACGAGGAATCGGAGAGCGTCGTCTCGGTGTTACACAAGCTCCGGGACGCCTACGACGTCGATCCCGACTCCGAGGACGTCCGCTCGGGTCTCCAGAGCCTGCGCCGAAAGGGCGTCGTCGAGATCGAGTACCGCACCGTCCCGACGTTCCGGCTGGCCGTCGAGCGCGACGACCTCGAGGTCACGACGACCGACTGAATCCCTCTCGACGTCCGAAACGAGCGACCGCGAGCGCCACGTCCCCAGCGAGATCCTACAGCCCGGGCCGCCGACGTCGGCGACGCCCCTCGAGCAGCGCCGAGAGCCGGGTTCCCGGCCCGCCCTCGATCGGCCACCCTCGAGTTCGCCAGACCGGGGGCTCCGGTTCGAACTCCCGACAGGAGCCCGAACACTCCGCGGCCGTCTGGCAGCGCCCCTTGGCCTCGCAGCGGGGACGTAGCTGTACGCCGTCCGTTCCCCGCAGCGCGAAGTGCCGACAGTCGGGACGCATCGTCTCGACGAACGACCGCCAGCCGCGCTCGTAGGCCCGCTCCGCGATCGCGAGGCGCTTCTCGGCCTTCCGATCGGGGTTGACGTACTCGAACCGGGCCGCCGAGCCGTCCCGCTGGCCGCCGTCGGGTCGCTCGAGGATCCGGGTTCCCGGCTCGTCGACGGCGAGCGAGCGGGGGTACCACGCGACCGCGGCCGACAGCGACTCGGGCTCGAGCGCGAGGACGCCCGCCTCGACCGGCAGCCCCTCGAACAGCACGGGCTCGACGCGTTCGCCCGTCTTCCGGGTGGCGACCCAGACCTCGTCGGCGAGCCCCAGCGCGACGTCGTACTCGAGCTGGGCGGCGAGGTTCCGGGCGGCGCTCGCGTCGAGGTCGGGCTTGTTCTCGATGGCGACGATCCGATCGACCCACTCCGGATAGCCCCACTTCCGGCGGATCTCGATGCGGTTGCCCTTCTTTCGGGTCTCGAGGATCTCCCGGTCGTCGGCCTCGTGGATCGCCTCGCGGACGTACCGCCAGGGGTAGCCCGGATCCGGAAGCGCGTCGCGGTAGTAGGCCCAGTCGGCGGGCGCGTTCCGGACGACGTGCAGGAGGTCGCTATCGAGTCGTTTCGGGCCGAAATTCGCGCGCCGCCGGAGGGCCTCGCGGTCGCACTCGAGGACGATCGTGTCCCAGCGCCGTCGCTTCGTGCCGAGCTGGCGGGCGACGAGGATCGCGCGATCGTCCGCGAGGGGCTCGGTCGGCGGCCACTCCCGCTCGGCCCAGCGACAGCTCCGCAGCTCGAAGGCGAACTCGCTGTCGGTCGCTCGAGTCACTGGCGTCCGTAGGGAGATCGGAGACAAGTGCGCTGCGGTCCGTCGTCGACTCCGGTCGGAATCGAGAACCGAGGTGGACGAAACCGAAGCCGGAGCTGTCGATGCCGGGCCCGTTTCGAACCTCGCGGCGTCGGTCGCTCGTCGCTCGCCTTACTCCTCGTCGTCCTCCGCTAAGATCTCGTCTAAGTACTCGTGGGCCTCCTCTAAGATCTCGCGTGGCCCGTCCTGGGTGACGGTGTTGACCGCCTGCTCGTAGTCGCGCCACTGGAGGTCGCGGTGTTCGTTCGAGAGTTCCGCGCTCGCCTCGAAGGACTTCGCGATAAAGAGGTGAACGGTCTTGTGGATCGTCTTGCCGTTCGCCTCGAAGACGTAGTCGTAGTCCTCGCGAAAGCCGTCGAGTAGTCTGAACTGGTCGATACCTGCCTCTTCCTTTACTTCGCGGATCGCCGTCTGCTGTAGCTCTTCATCTCCTTCGACACCGCCCTTCGGAAACTCCCAGTCGCCCGGGCGGCTCTTGAGTAGAAGATACTCGCGCCGGCCCCGCGTATCGCGGAAGAGGATCGCGCCTGCGCTCGTAGCTTCGACTGCCATTACCTCGAGTAACGTGCCCGACGTTAAGAGAATATCGGACTGTGCTCCGCCCGAGCCGTATCTCAGCAGGTTTTTACACGCCGGGCGTCCAGAGTGGATAACACCAGCTATGACCTTCGTTACCCGCCTCACGCTTCAGAGCGGTGATCGAGCCGCACTCGACGGTATCGTCGACGACATCAAATCCACCGCCGAGCGCAAGGGCGCCGCGCTGAAGGGGCCCCACTCCCATCCTCCCGAGAAGCTGACGGTCCCCCAGCACGCTCGTCTGCACGGCGACGACGACCGACGGTTCGACTCGTGGAACTACACCGTCTTCACGCGCGAACTCGAGATCCACGGTCACGACGACCTCGCGCGTAACATCGCCGAGCAGAACTTCCCGGACTCGGTCCACATCGAGGCCGAGGTCGAGCAGATCCACGGCGCGGGCCGGGGCAACTGACGGTCGACCGGATCTCGAATCGGAACGCCCGCTCGACGGGGATGTCGCCCCTGCCCCGCTGTAACGTCGCTCGCGCCTCGTTCGATCTGCGGGCTGACTTCGGGCGTTCACCGGCCGAACGCGCGAGGAGCCCGACCAGCGGCCGATCGAGGAGCGGTTCTGGCGGGAGAGCCGACGGGTCCTCGCCGGCGACACCGAGTACCCGCCGTCGGATCGCGAACTCGTGCAGGCCCACCTGGTCACGCGGGCGCTTCGCGAGCTGGACGCCCCCATTGCCCGGAACTCGGAGTCGGGGTCCGACCGCGACTGACGCCGCCGTCTCGCGGACCGACGAACCGAACCCGCCACTGCTTTGGGCTCCCCCTCCCAATACGGTGCTATGTCCACCGATCCGGACCTCGTTTCGCTGCGTCGAGACCTCCACCGCAAACCCGAGCCCGCCTGGCGAGAGTTCTACACCACCGCGCGGATCGTCGAGGAGCTCCGGTCCCGGCTCGACCTCGACGAACTCCACGTCGGGCCCGACGCCATCGCGGCCGAACACCGCATGGGTGTCCCCGACGAGGCCGAACTCGAGACGTGGTACGCGCAGGCTCGCGACCACGGCGCCGACGAGTCGGTCCTCGAGTCCCTCGAGGGCGGGTACACGGGCGCCGTCGCCGTCCTCCGCAAGGGTGAGGGGCCGACGGTCGGGCTGCGGGTCGACATCGACGGCCTCCCCCAGCCCGAGTCCGAGGACCCGGACCACCTGCCAGTCGCCGAGAGCTTTCGCTCCGAACACGACGACGCGATGCACGCCTGCGGTCACGACGCCCACGCGACGATCGGGATCGGCGTGCTCGAACGAATCGCCGAGAGCGACTTCTCGGGGACGCTGAAGGTCTTCTTCCAGCCCGCCGAGGAGGTCGTCGGCGGCGGGAAGTCGATGGCGAAAAGCGAGCACCTCGCGGACGTCGACCACCTGCTCGCGCTCCACATCGGACTCGACCATCCCACGGGCGAGATCGTCGCCGGCATCGACGGCTTCCTCGCGGTGCGACACCTCGAGGCCACGTTCACCGGCGAGCCCGCCCACGCGGGCGGCCACCCCGAACAGGGACGCAACGCTGTCCAGGCGATGGCGACGGCGGTCCAGAACTGCTACGGGATTCCCCGCCACAGCGACGGCGCCACCCGGATCAACGCGGGCGTCGTCGAGGGCGGCAGCGCCGCGAACGTCATCCCCGAGGAGGCCCGCATCGTCGCCGAGGTGCGGGGCGAGACGACCGAGCTGATGGAGTACATGTACGAGAAGGCCGAGCGCGTGATGCGATCCGCGGCCGAGATGCACGACTGCGAGGTCGACCTCGAGATCGGCGCCGCGGCACCGAGCGCCACGAGCGACCAGGAACTCGTCGACGTCGTCGCCGACGTCGCCGGTAGCGTCGAGGGCGTCGAGAACGTCCTCGAGCGCGACCAGCTCGGCGGCAGCGAGGACGCCACCTTCCTGATGCGGGAAGTCCAGCAAAACGGCGGGCTGGCGTGTTACGTCGGCGTCGGCACCGACCATCCCGGCGGCCACCACACCTCGACGTTCGACGTCGACGAGGACAGCATCGGCCAGGGTGTCGAGACGATCGCCGGCGCGATCGAGCGGATCGAGCTCGAGCGTCCCTGACGGAGCGATCTCCACTACCGCGAGTCACGTCGCCCGAACGAACCGCTCATCGGTTAGACACTCTCGTTTTCGACCGTTTCGATCGAGGAGTGATCCGACTCGGTTAGCTCGAGCCCTCGTCGTCCGCCCGCGAGACCGTTCCCTCCGCGGTGGAGTGTCGCGGCTCCGCGCCGACCTGGAGGTCGTCGTCCTCGAGGACGATCGCGTTCCCGGTGCCGAACATGCCGGCTCCTTCCTCGAGGTCGTGGCCCCTGTCCTCGAGGTCGTCGAGGACCTCCGGCGGGAACTCGGTCTCGATCTGGAGGGTGCCGTCGGCCTCGTGGGGGTAATCGGTCGAGGGGAAGGCGGTGCTGACGAACCGCGGGCGGTCGATCGCTGCCTGGGCGTCCAGCCCGAACTCGGCGACGTTGAGGAACTGCTGGGTCTGGCCCTGTGGCTGGGTGTCGACGCCGGTGACGCCGCCCAGCACGTACGGATCGCCGTCCCGGAGCGCCATATAGGGGTTCGAGGTGTGACGCACCTCGTAGCCCGGGGTCAGCCGGTTCGGGTCGTCGTCCTCGAGGGCGAGCATCCGCATCCGGTTGTTGATGTGGATCCCGGTGTCGCCGACGACGAGGAACTGCGCGCCCAGGCTGGTCGTCACGGCGGCCGCGTTGCCGTCGCCGTCGACGACGTGGAACGTGGTGGTGTGGTCGGCGTCGGTCTCCTCGAGCCCGGTGTCGATCGGCCACTCCATCGCCTCGTCCGGGTCGATCCGGTCGCGCTGGTCGGCGGCGTACTCCTCCTCGAGGAGGTCCTCGACGGGGACGTCGACCCGGTCGGGGTCGCCGACGTGATGATAGCGGTCCGCGAACGCGAGCTTGATCGCCTCGGCCTGGAGGTGGACCGCGTCGGCGTCGTCGGGCTCGAGCTCCGAGAGGTCGTACTCCTTCAGCACGTTCAGCGCCAGCAACTGCGTGATGCCCTGGCTGTTCGGCGGGTTCTGGTACACCTCGACGTCCTCGTCGTACTGGATCGAGAGCGGCTCGACGATCTCGGCCTCGAACTCGCGGAACTCCTCGAGGGTCAGGTAGCCGCCGTGCTCGTCGGAGTGGTCGACGATGGCCTCGGCGATCGGCCCCCGATAAAAGTAGTCTCGTGCGGCCCGGATCCCGTCCGATCGGTCGTCCTCGTCGGCGTAGGCGTCGGCGAACGAGTCGAACGTGTCGGCCATCGCGTCCTGGGTGACGGTGTCGCCCTCCCCGACGAGGTCGCCGTCCGAGTGGTAGATCTCGGCCGCGGCGGGTCGGTCCGCGATCAGATCGGCTTCGCCCTCGAGCCAGCCCGCCATCTCCGGGCTGACGGGATACCCCTCCCGGGCGAGGCTGATCGCGGGCTCGAGAACCTCGCCGAGGTCCAGTTCGCCGTACTCGCCGAGCCACAGCATCCAGCCGTCCCAGGCGCCGGGGACGACGGCCTGGTGGATTCCCGGATCGTCCGCGCGCTCCTCGTGGTCCTCGGGAGTCGCCTCGAGTCCAACCGGGCCGACGCCGTCGAGGCTGGTCACCTCGTCGGCCTCGGCGTCGTAGTACAGCGCCCACGTCCCCCCGCCCAGCGCCGAGGAGAACCAGGGCTCGACCACGCTCAGAGCGGCAGCGATCGCGACGGCGGCGTCGGCGGCCGTCCCGCCCGCCTCGAGGGTCTCGAGTCCGGCCTCGGTCGCGAGGTGATGTTGCGAGACGACGGCCCGCCGGTCCCCGTCGGACTGTTCTGCAGGCCCTTCGTCCGAGAACGCGCCACAGCCGGCGAGACCCGCGACGCCGGCTCCGGCGCTCGTCGCCAGCACCTCTCGGCGGCGGACGTTCGTGCCCATACTCGAGGCCGGGGACGCGAGAACAAAAGCGAACGGGTCGGTTCGATCCGTAGTTGGACGTTACGGATCGCTCGAGAACGGGGATGGAGTGCCTCGGGTGAACCGACGGTGAGTCGATCGGCCGCCTCAGATGAACTGAACCGGTGTCGGTGTCGACCGATCAGTAGTCGTCGTACTCGTCATCGTGGCCGTCGTGATCGCCGTGTCCGTCGCTATCGTGGTCGTCCTCACCGTCGCGTTCGACGACGTGGATCTCGCCGACCATTCCCTGGTCCTCGTGGGGCTCACAGACGTACTCGTAGACGCCCTCGCAGTCGAAGGTGTGCGAGTGGCAGGCGCCTTCGTCGAGTACCTCCGGTTCGCCCTCCCAGCCCGAGCGGTCCGGGATCGACGTCGGGACGACGTTGTGGCCGTCGGACTCCCAGCGGAACTCGACGGTGGTGCCGACCTCGACCTCGAGTTCGTCCGGGTCGAAGACGTTCTCGCCGTCGGGGCCGACGTGGATCCGGGTTCCCTCGGCAGCCTCCTCGTCTTCGTCCTCCGTGTCGGTTTCGGCTGCCGCGTCGAGGACGACTTCGAGGTCGAAGGGTTCGTCGGCGGGCGCCGCTTCGGGCTCGAGGTAGCCGACGGCGAACGCGGAGTAGACGTTTCCGGCCTCGGGCGCGACGTCGAACTCGGCGACGACGTCGCCGTCGTTGTCCTCGGTCGCGGGCCGCACCTCGAGGGTGTACTCGCCCGCGGGGACCTCGATCGCCCCGGCCTCGCCGAAGGCGACGTCCTCGAACAGGACCGTCTCCCCGTCGTCGACGGTGACGTCGACGGCCGGGGCGTCGGGCGAGGCGTGAACCAGGCGAACCCGTGCGTTTTCACCGGGATCGCTCACGTCGTCCTCGAGGACGGCCGGCGCGAAGGGCTGGTTCTCCTCGGCCAGCTCCCCGAGCGCGGCGATCGTAAACGCACCCTCGGACAGCTCGAGTTCCTCGTCGAACACCACCGTGTCGGGATCCTCCGTCGCCGAGATGGCGACGTTGGCGGTCCCGACCGGCAACTCGAGGTAGTCGCTGACCGCGCGGAACGGGACGTCCTCGAGGACGGCGTCGCCCTCGACGCTCACGTCGACGTTCGGTGCGTCCGGCGAGAGGTGTGCTGCCCGAACCAGGGCTTGCGCATCGGGTTCGTCCGTGTGCTCGTCCTCCGCCTGTTCGCCGTCTTCGTGCTCGTCCCCGTCGTGATCGTCGCTCGCACCGCTGAAACTCGCAGCGACCAGCCCGGCCCCCGTGGCCCCGATCAGTGTCAACGTGCGTCGTCGGGTATGTCCTTGTGACATGGATACATATTGCGCAGAGTCAGGATTGTCGACTAGCCCTAACAGAGTAGGTGAGCGAGGGCGGCCTCGATCGGCCGGGAGCACGGCTCGAGCGTCGTTCGAGACGGCTTCGCCGTCTCGTGATCACGGAAGATACGAAACGTCTTCCGGACGACAGAGTAAGCGGTTGGTAGTTAGTACTTCGGATCCGCGCCCGTCGTCTCGTAGACCGCCTCCAGAAGGTCGTCGCGCCGATCCTGCCAGCTGTCGAGCGCGCCGGGGTGGGAGGGGTAGTTGCCGTAGTGTGCGAGCAGGTCGTCCGCACACCGCTTCGTCTTGTAGAGGTTCCAGATCGTCCCCCAGTGATCGCGGCTCTTGAGCAGCGCCTCGAGCTTGAGCTTCGTGCCGATGTCCGTACTGCCCGAGTACAGCGCCTCGGCGAGCTTGTCGCCGGGCATCGCCGCGAGCAGCCCCATCAGGTCGTCGACGTCGACGGCCGTCGAGAGGATGTTGTAGACGTCGAGGGCGGCGTAGCGGGCGCCGAAGTGGTCCATCACGCGCTGGTTGTACTCCCAGAGGGCTCGCTCGCCGACGTCGCCGGCCTCGATCCCATCGACGGCAGCCTCGGCGGCGTACTTGCCCGCGTAGGCCGCACCGGCGATCCCGCCGCCCGTCGTCGGGTTGACGTGGCCTGCGGCGTCGCCGACGGCCATGTAACCCGGGTGGACCGCCGAGTCGTAGGGCCGACGGGTCGGGAGCGCGGCGCCGAGCTTGTCGTCGACCTGCGCGCCCTCGAACTCCGGTCGGCTTCGGAGATCTCGCTTCAGGCTCTCGACGAGCTGCATCGGCTCCTCGGTCATCTGGAAGCCCAGGCCGACGTTGATCTCGGTCTCGGTGCGGGGGAAGTACCAGAGGTAGCCCGCGGCCCGCTC
>NZ_JBLRWX010000073.1:0-18828 GCF_047921035.1 Natronococcus sp. | reverse complement strand
AGCCCCTGGTCGTGCATCATGTTCGTCGTCGGGGCGCCGACGCGGCTCTTCTCGTCTTTCTCGCTGGCGTCGAAGGCTCGCCACTCGGGGCCGCGGTCGATCTCGCCCTCGTCGACGACGAGCCCGCAGTCCTGACAAACCGTCTCCGCGTGTTCGGTATCTGAGACGAGTCGGCCACCACACTCCGGACACCGCTCGCGTTCGCCCTGCTCGGTCGGCTCCTCGCGCTCGCTCGAGGGTCGCTCGTCGCTCCGGGTTCGGATGCGTGAGTCTGTCATCGTGGGGAAAATCCGGCCGGAGTAGCGGCCGGAAAACGTTCTGTTCCCGTTCCAAGGATCCGATGGGCTTAAATACTTCGGTCGTCTCGCCGGCCTCGATTCGGTAGTCCACCATTACCGGAAGCGAGCGAGGGGCGGCTAACTGCCGGCAGTATCGAAACCCTTACTCTCCGGAGGCCGGTGGGGTCTGGTATGAGCGACGACGCCGTCAGTGCCGAGGAGGTCCGCCACGTCGCGGAGCTGGCTCGCGTCGACCTGACCGACGAGGAGGTCGACCAGTTCACCCGACAGTTCGCGGACGTCCTCGAGTACTTCGACACCCTCGACGAGGTGCCCGAGGTCGACCGCGAGGCCGATCTCACGAACGTGATGCGACCCGACGAGGAGCGGGACTCCCTCGATCGGGCCGAGGCGCTCCGGAACGCGCCCGAGACCGAGGACGGCTACTTCAAGGGGCCGAACGTCTCATGAGCGAGAACGTCTTCATCACAGAGGAGACGATCGAGGGCGCCGACGACGGCCCCCTCGCGGGGCGAACCGTCGCCGTCAAGGACAACATCTCCACCGCCGGGGTCCGGACGACCTGTGGCTCGAGGATGCTCGAGGAGTACGTTCCGCCCTACGACGCGACGGTCGTCTCCCGGCTCAAGGAGGCCGGCGCGACGATCGTCGGCAAGGCGAACATGGACGAGTTCGGGATGGGGTCGACGACCGAAACGTCGTACTTCGGCGCGACCGAGAACCCGGCCGCACCGGGGCGGGTTCCGGGCGGCTCCTCCGGTGGCTCCGCCGCCGCCGTCGCCGCCGGGGAGGCCGACCTCGCGCTGGGCTCCGACACCGGTGGGTCGATCCGCTGTCCCGCCGCCTTCTGTGGCGTCGTCGGCATCAAACCCACCTACGGGCTGGTCTCGCGATACGGGCTGGTCGCCTACGGCAACAGCCTCGAGCAGATCGGCCCGTTCGCGAACACCGTCGAGGACGCCGCCGCGCTGCTGGACGTCATCGCGGGATCGGACGACCGGGACGCGACCACACGCGAGCCCCCACGCGGCTCGGATAGTCGAACGGGCGACGCCCGCGAGACACGTGAGCCGCAACTCGAGGGCGCGAGCTACGCCGACGCCGCGACGGGCGACGTCGACGGGCTCACGATCGGCGTCCCCACTGAGTTGCTCGAGGGCGCCGACGAGGGCGTCGTCGAGACGTTCTGGGACGCCGTCGCCGACCTCGAGGCGCAGGGAGCGGAGTACCGCGAGGTCTCCTTACCGTCGGTCGAACACGCCGTCGAGGCCTACTACGTGATCGCGATGTCGGAGGCCTCGTCCAATCTCGCCCGGTTCGACGGCGTCCGGTACGGCCACGACGTCGAGAGCGAGGGGAACTGGAACGAGACGTTCTCGCAGGCCCGCAAGGAAGGGTTCGGCGACGAGGTCAAGCGCCGCATCCTGCTCGGCACGTACGCGCTCTCGGCGGGGTACCACGACAAGTACTACAAGAAGGCCCAGGACGCCCGCGCCTGGGTGAAACGGGACTTCGACGAGGCTCTCGAGGAGGCCGACGTCCTCGCCTCGCCGACGATGCCCGTCCCGCCGTTCGAGCGCGGCGAGAGCCTCGAGGATCCCCTCCAGATGTACCTCGCCGACGCCAACACCGTCCCGGTCAACCTCGCCGACCTGCCGGCGATCTCGGTCCCCGCAGGCGAGACCGACGGCCTCCCCGTCGGCCTCCAGCTCGTCGGCCCCGCCTTCGGCGAGGAGCGGCTGATCCGGGCCGCGAGCGCGCTCGCGTAATCCGCTGAGTCCATCACAACTTGTCTTCGGAGAAACGACTTTCAATCGTCTATATCGTCCCTGGCGTGAATTTTGGCCTGTTCACGGGCGCTGGGATTGACTGACTCTTTGAACGGAACTTTCGCCAGCGTCGCATATACGGGTTTGCCGGGCGCCTCAGCGTACTCGTCCGGGAGGTGGACTGCAAACTCCACATCGAGGTCCGCGTCATATATCGAGTCGTCGAGCGGAACGTCGCTCGCAGCCTGCAGTTTCGCCGCTGGAACGAATCCGAGGCCGATATTGGTCTCGAGGTCCGGATTCCACCCCGCCGACGTCAGGTAGCCACATTCATCGCCCGTCTCCGGGTCCGAGATGAGCCAGTAGTCCGAGGGCCATTCCAGAATCGGTTCGCCTGCCATTTTCAGACCGACCAGTTTGTGAGTGAACGGAAACGCACCGTTTTCGATGGCGTCCTTCTGACGTTCCAGTTCGGCTTTGCCGACGTAGTCCACGTCCTTGTCGTCGGGGACCTGATAGCCGAGGTTGACCTGGAACGGCGACGTCTCGTAGTCCATGTCCTGCCCCAATGACAGGATTCCGGCAGCGATACGTCGACGACCGTTTACTGGCGTCGCGGCACCGCCGTGGTCTTTGACCGTTTCGAGTACTGGATTCCACACTGCCTCGGCGTTCTTCGTCGCTTCACGGACGTATATTTCGAACCCTGCCTCTCCGGAGAAGCCCGTCTGACTCACCAGCACCGGGACGTCGTTGATAGTCGCTTCCATCAGTCCGTAGTACGGAACGTCTTCGACCGCATCACCGATGAGCGACTCCATCACATCGGACGATTTCGGCCCCTGAATCTGCATCGGCGAGACGTCGATCTCGTCGATGTCGACCTCGAAGTCATTGCCGACTGTGACCCCTTGCAACCACTGCAGCAGGTCGGAGTCAGCGATGGAGAACCAGAACTCGTCGTCGTCAGGCCGCAACAGGACAAAGTCATTGAGGATACCACCGTCCTGGTTGCAGCAGATGGCGTACTTGCCACGCATCGTCTCGATATCGGTCGCGTCTCGCGTAATGACGAAATTGACGAACGCCTCGGCATCGGGTCCCACGACACGAATCTGGCGCTCGACCGCGACGTCCCATAGCGCTACGTGGTTGACCAGCAACTCGTACTCGGCTTCCGCACCTCCGTCTTCTGGGTCGATGTACGCACGGGGGTGATACATGTGGTTGTAAACCGTCGCCTGATGACACCCCTCCTCGACGGAGAGGTGCCAGAACGGTGACTTCCGAACCCGGGTAGAGGTCACGAGGTCAACGTCTGCGTCACCTGTTTGACGAAGATTTCTGGGAACAGTACGATCCGATTGGTCGACATTGGGGTGGTTCGGGTGGTTGTTTCTCGACATTGGTAATCTATTCCGGTGATTCAACGGAAGGGTTGGATAGCGACGCCCAGAGACGCCCGATGCGACTGGTATCGAACGGCGGGGTAGCTCCCGTAGGGAGGTAGAATTTTGGTTCAGTGTCGATGCCTCGGTCATCGGCATGGTATCTCTGTGTCATACAAGTGAATACTCGGCCATCGGCATGGCATCTTGTACCATGAGAGAGAATAACGACCTGTAACCGCATTGCCCTCTCTCTTAATCGAATAATGTATTTATATCGGGTCTAGAATATTTCATGGATTCCTGATCACTTTCGCAGGTTCTCGGTGGAAGCAGTGAGAACAACGAAGGCACGCAAAAAGAATGACTATCGCCCAGAGAACTCCACGGGAGATCTTCGATACACGTTCATCCTCGTTCTGAGTAGTCGATCGAACGCGACGAGAATCGGTACCGGTAGCGACGGCTCTCGAGACGGATCGCGAACGCGGCGAGAGAGCGCGGTACCGCTCGAGGCGGACTACTCCTCGTAGGCGAGGTTCATAATCCACTGCGAGAAGGCGTCGCTGTTGGGGTCGACCTCGTCCTCGCCGATGTACGGCGAGAGCATGTCGCCGGCCATCAGCAGCGTAAAGTCGAGGTCGCGGGCGATCGGTGTGATGTAGTAGGTGTTGTGCCCGTTGTAGATCGTGTCCTCCCGGTCGACCAACCCCTTCTCGACGAGCGACTCGACGATCCGGCTCCCCTTCCGCGAGGAGACGTCGAGCTCCTTCCAGAAGTCGCTCTGGTGGATGCCGCCGCTGTCGCGGACGAGTTCGAGTCCGGCTCGTTCGTCCGCGGAGAGCTCGGCCTCGAGTTCGGAGACGCTCACTGCGACCACCCCGTGCTCGACGCTACGGGCGCAAGTGCGTGCATACCTGTATCAGGTGGAGCGAGCCGCTTAAATGTGCCCTTCGCGGTCACCGTCGGGGTCCGCGACGGCGACGGGCTCGTAGGCCGTCTCGCAGGGCGGTCCCGGCGCGAACAGGTACCGCGACTCGTCGCCGAGCGCGATCAGCGATGACGATCGAGTGCCGTAGCCGTCGCCGTGGACACAGACGCCGTAGTCGTGGTCGCCGAGGACCTCGCCCGCCCGCTCGAGCCACTCGTCGACGCGTTCCCCGGGATCGACGGTCAGCTCCCGACGCACTCGACGAGCGTTTTCGGCCTGCTCGCGGGCGACCTCGGTTCGCTCTGGCGGGAGCCGGACGTCGTCGTCGACCGCGGCGTTGACGACGACGTGAACGCCCGGCTCGAAGTCGGTTCGCTCGAGCGCGCCGTTCCACTGCAGGCAGACCGCGTCGCGCTCGTCGGCGAGGACGAGGTAGAAGCCGTCGTACTCCCGAGTCTCGAGTTCGTCCTCGACGAGTGCGACCGCCTCGCGGACCGAACGGGCCTCGAGGGCGTCGGCGACGAGCAACCCGCGGGAGCGCTCGGCGGCGAGGTCGGGCGTCCCCCAGCGGTTCGTGACGCCGACGAACAGGCCGTGTTCGTTGGAGCCGATCCAGGTGCCCCCGGCCTCGGTGTCCCGGGGCGCGACGACTCGAGGGTCCTCGCGGTAGCGTTCGGGAGGAACGGACTCGCGCTCGAGCGATTCGTCGCGGTTGGCGGCGACCGCGACCGGTGCGTTCTCGAAGACCTGCCAGGCGAGCGTGAGCGTACACACGGGCGAGGGTAGGAACGGGAGGATCTTAACGTCACGTCCGGAAAGCGGGTGTTCGGCGCTCGAGTCGCGCGGCGGGTTCGGGAGGATGGTTCTCGACCGGCGGTGCTCACATCGAACGTGACCAGTCTGAGACGGCCGTCCCGGACTCGAGCAGCCGCGTCCTGACGGCCTCGCGGTCGACGGTTCCCGAGTGAGTTCGCGGTAGCGATTCGGCCACGGCGATCGTCTTCGGTCGTTTGAACCCGGCCAGCCGGTCGTCGCAGTGGTCGAGGACCGACTCGAGGTCGACCGATCCCTCCTCGGCGGCGAGCAGGGCGGCGACGCGCTCGCCCCACTCGGAGTCCTCGAGGCCGACGACGGCGGCGTCCGCGACCGCGGGGTGGGTCCGGAGGACGTCGGCGACCGCGCCCGGATCGACGTTCTCCCCGCCGGTGACGAGCCGGTCGCTCCGGCGGTTGAGCACCCACAGCCGGCCGTCGGCGTCCGCGTAGCCGACGTCCCCCGTGTGCAGTCCGTAGTCGCCGAACGCCGCCTCGGTGCGCTCGGCCTCGAGGTAGCCCGGCGTCACCGTCGGCCCCGAGACGACGAACTCCCCGATCTCGCCGGTCGGAACCGGCTCGCCCGACTCGTCGACGACGGTTACGTCGGTAAACAGTAGCGGCTGGCCCGCGGTTCCCTCGTGGGCTGCGGTCTCGGCGGGCGTCGCGGTTGCGATCTGTGAGGCGGTCTCGGTCATCCCGTAGGTCGGGTGGACGGGAACGCCGGCCTCGCGGCAGCGCTCGAGCAGGTCGCTCGAGGCCGGTGCGCCGCCCAGCAGAACGAACCGCAGCCGTTCCGGAGGATTCCAGCCGGCCTCGAGCAGGCGCTTGCACATCGTCGGCACCAGCGAGATCCCGGTGACGTCGACGCGCTCGAGGGCTCGAGCCGTCTCCCGGGGATCGAACTCCCGCTGGATGGCGACGGGGGTGCCGTACAGCGCCGAGCGGACGACCGGCGCGAGTCCGCCCATGTGGTACATCGGGAGACAGCACAGCCACCGGTCCTCGCGGGTGACCCCGAGTCGAAACGCCGACGCCGTCGCGCTGGCGACGAGGTTGCCGACGGTCAGCCGAACCCCCTTCGGCTCGCCGGAGGTGCCGGAGGTAAAGAGGATCAGCTGGGTGTCGTCGGGCTCGAGGGCGGCGGGCTCGACGGCGGGGCGAGAGTCGTCGGAGGTCGACTCCTCGCCGACCGCGAACGACCGAACCCGATCGGACGTTGGCTCGTCGACCGAACGGACCGGGACCTGGGCGCTCTCCAGCGCGTCGGCCAGTTCGAGCGCGGCCGACTCCGTCTCGGCCTCGCAGACGACGGCGTCGATCCCGGTTCGCTCGGCCTTTCCGGCGAGTTCGGCGGTCGTCTCGCGGACGTTCAGCGGGACGACGGTCGTTCCGAGTCGCATCGCGGCGAAAAACAGCGTCGCGAACGCGGGCCGGGAATCGAGCAGGAGTCCGAGACGGTCCTCGCGGGGGTTCTCGAGGAGGTCCCCGAGTTCGCGCGCGGCCGTCTCGACCCGTCGGTCGAGTTCGCGAAACGTCCACGACTCGCCGGCGTCGGCGTCGATCACCGCGGTCCGCCCGGGCGTCGACGCGACGCGGTGGCTCGCGAGGTCGCGGGTGGGCCACTCGAGGAGCGTCACTCCGCCCACACCCCCTCGACGCCCAGCCCCTTGGCCTGGGGGACGACCGCCGCGCCGTTCTCGAACAGGACGGGATCCCGGCCGAGGTCCTCGGCGAGCAGGTCGCCGGTCGCCAGCCCGCAGGCCGGCGGATCGGGCAGCGACGCCGCGAGGTGGACGGCGCCGGCCCGGGCGACGACGCCGTCGATCGTCGTCGTCACCAGCGGCGTCACGTCGAGCTGGCCCATCCAGGTCGCGACCTGCTGGGCGATATCGAGCCCGCCCAGCGCCATCGGTTTGAGGACGACGGCGTCGGCGGCCTGGGCCTCGCAGATCGCGTCGACGCCGTGCTCGAGCAGCCCCTCGTCGAGGGCGATCCCGACGCCGCGCCCCCGGAGGTCGGCGTGGCCCTCGAGGGCGCCCGCGGGGAGGGGCTGTTCGACGAGCGCGACGTCGAGGTCGTCGAATTTCTGGATCGCCTCGAGGGCCTCCTCGTACTCCCAGGCGCCGTTCGCGTCGGCCCGCAGCTCGATCTCGGGGCCGACCGCTTCCCGCACCCGGCGCATCCGCTCGACGTCGGCCTCGACACTTCGCCGACCGACCTTGAGCTTACAGCAGCGGAAGCCGCGCTGGGCGGCGTCTCGCGCGGCCGCGACGGTCTTCTCGACCGGGCCGTCGCCGACGGTCGCGTTCACCGGTACCCGGGCAACCAGCGCGTCGGGCTGGTAGTACCGGTACAGCGGCGTCGACTCGCTCGAGGCCTCGAGATCGGCCAGCGCCAGCGAGACGCCGTACCGGGCGGCGACGGCCTCGTCGACGGCCTCGAGGACCTCGTCCTCGTCGTCGGAATCGAGCGCCGCCTGCGCGCGCTCGAGGGCGGCCTCGCAGTCCGCGAGCGACTCGGTCCACCCCGGCAGCGGGGTCGCCTCGCCGTAGCCGACGGCGTCGTCGTCCGCGCGGGTCACGCGGACGAGGAAGCCGTCCCGGGACTCGATCGTGCCGCTTGCGGTCTCGAGCGGTTCGACGAGCGACAGCGAGAACGACCGGTACTCGAGGTCGTACTGGCTCATCCCAGCACCAGCCCTCCGGCGAACAGGACGGCGTACAGCGCGAGCAGCTTCCCGGTCCGCTCGAGGGCGGGATTGAGCGCCTCGCCGTCGGTTCTGGTCCAGATCGTTCGGGTAATCAGGGCGCCGTAGGGGACCGTCGCGATCGGCGCCAGCACCGCGGGGCCGAACCCCTCGCCCAGCCAGAGCCACACCGGGACGAGGTACGCCAGCGCGAGCAGGCCGGCAAACTCGAGGCGGCTCCCCCGGTAGCCGAGCCGCACCGCCAGCGTCCGTTTCCCGGCCTCGGCGTCGGTCTCCCTGTCGCGGACGTTGTTGACGACGATGATGGCCGTCGAGAGCCCCGCGATCGGGAGGCTGGCGAGGATCGCCTCGCGGGTGACCGTCCCCTCGGGCAGCGTCGTGATGAACGGCTCGACGTGGGCCGCGGCCTGGACGTAGAACGTCCCGACCACCGCGACCAGTCCGAAGAAGACGAACACGAACAGATCCCCGAGGCCGTGATAGCCGAGCGGATAGGGGCCGCCCGTGTAGGCCCACCCGCAGAGCACGCTGACGAGGCCGATCACGAGGATCGGCACGCCGCCGACGTAGACGAGATAGGTCCCGGAGAGGATCGCCAGCCCGAACGTGACGATCGTCGCGAGTTTGACCCGCTCGGCCGAGATCAGTCCCGACTGGGTAACTCGAGTAAACCCCTCCCGGTCCTCCGTATCCGCCCCCTTGATCGCGTCGTAGTAGTCGTTCGCGAAGTTGGTGCCGATCTGGATCAGCGCCGCGCCGACGAAGGCCATCAGCGCCGGCAGTGGGGCGAACACGCCCTCGTGGATCGCGACACCGACTCCGACGATCACGGGGGCCGCCGCCGCAGGTAGCGTCTGCGGGCGCGCGGCCATCACCCACGCCTTCGTCCGCGAGATATCGAGCTCCACCGTACTCATTGTCCGAGTACTCCGACTCGAGGAAGTGTCAACGTTGGCATTGACGCCGACCGGACGTTCAGCCCGCCGTCGAGCGACGAGGAGGGCGAACGCGAGTCCGGCGACGGCGACCGGAACGGCGAAGCCGGGCACGGAATCGGCGTCGCCGCTCGACTCCGCGTCGACCGCAGCGCCGTCGGTCGTCCCGTTCCCGTCGGTGCCGTCGGCGTCGCTCGAGTCGTCCGGGCCGTCTTCGTCAGCACTCGCGCCGTCGTCATCGTTCGAATCCTCGGCGTCCTCGGCGAGGGTCACGCCGTCGGCCTCGGCGTCGTCGGCCCCGTCGTCCGTCGCGTCTCCGCCGCCGTCGACGTGGATCGTCTCGTCGTACTCGAACGACGCCTGCGGGTAGCCCGTGACGAGCATCGTCGACGCGTCGTCGATCTCGATCGTCTCGGTCGTCGCCTCGGCGTCCTCGGCGACCGCGAGGGTGATCGTCGCCGCGACGTCGGAGCCCGTCGCGCCGTCGCCCGATGGCGTGCGCTCCTGCTCGATCGTCACCGTCCCCGCCTCCTCGTCGACGCTGCTCGAGCCCTCGACCTCGACGCCGGAATCGCCCGCGGCGAGCATCGGCCCGTGTTCGACGTCGACGACCTCGAAGACGTCGCTCTCGTAGGCGAGGGTCACCTCGAGCGCGTCGATCCCGTTGCCGTGGAGGTCGCCGTGGTCGCTGGCGATCAGCTCGAGTGTGACCGTCTCGCCCGGCTCGGCGTCGATCTCCTCCTCGTCGAAGTAGAAGCTCGTCGCGCTGTCGCCGGCCAGCGCCGTCGTCGGGACGAGGAAGCCGACGGCGAGCGCGGCGACGAGCGCGACCGCGAGCGCCCGCCGCGTCCGATCGGCGGTCATCGCTCTCCCTCCGGAGCCACCAGCTCGAGGGGGTCCATCTCGAGGAAGGCGGTCTCGTACCCCTGGTGGCGGGCGACCTGCGGCGGCGACTCGAACGACACCGTCACGGCGTCCCCGGGGTCGGCGGCGACGTCAGCCCCGTAGTGGAGGCCGTACTCGCCGTCGAGGGTCTGCTCGAGGACGGCGTCGGCGGTCCCCTCCTCGCGCTCGACCGTGGCCGTCAGCGTCGCGTCCGCGAGCGGCACCCGGTTGTACGGCGTTCGCGGGGAGACCAGCAGGTACCGCTCCTCGCCCGCGAGCCGCGAGTCGGACTCGAGCAGCGTCGCGACGACCGCCGCGTCCCCGCTGCGGGGGAGCCCCGAGTCGTCCGACGGCACGTCCCCGTCGACCTCGCGGAGCAGCGTTCCGGGGTACTCCTCGACGGACGGAAGCTGCGAGTAGGGGATCTCGTGGTGGGCGTGATCGTTGTGGTCGTGGTCGTCCTCGTGGTCCCCGTGGTCGCCCTCGTCCGCGTGGTCCCCGTGCCCGTCCTCGCGGTGGTCGCCGTGACCGTCCTCGTGGTGGTCGCCGTGGTCCATCGGCTCGAGCGCGCCCCGCTCGCCCCACAGCTCCTCGTCCAGGTACTCGACGCCGCCGACGACCTCCTCGCGGAACACCTCGTCGTACTCGAACTCGAAGCTCGCGCTCGCAGCCTCGGTCAGCCGGTCCTCGAGCGCACCCGTCTTCCGGGTCGAAACTGCGGGGAGGTCGACCTCGACGGTGTAAGTCCCGTCGCCGGGCAGCGAGACGTTGTCGCCGAAGTGAAAGCCCATCTCCTGTGAGATCATCGTCCAGGGCGACAGCGGCGAGCCGACCCGCTCGCCGTCCCGGAACACGCGGAGCTGCGCCCCGTCGTCGACCGGGAGGACCGTCCCCGTCTCCCGGTCCCAAGCGGTGAACATCAGGTGAACGCCGTGGCCTTCCTCGGGGTCGGCGCGCTGGACCGAGTCCTCGTCGCCGCCGGCGACGATCCAGAACGGGTGGGGGTACGACAGCATCGGCGCGACCGCGACGTCGCCGCTTTCGACCGGCTCGAGGGTTCGCATCTGCTCGCGGTGGGTCGGGACGTAGACGGCCTCGGGCGGGTCCTCGACCTCGACGATCTCGGGGACGGCCTCGACGTCGTCGTCGGTCTCGTTCCCGTCGCTCGAGTCGTCCGCGTCGCCGTTTTCGTCGTCGGTTCCGGTACAGCCCGCGAGGGCGATCGCTCCCGCGAGCGCACCCGTTTGCCGGACGAGCGTCCGGCGGTCGATCGTTCGCCGCGTGTCGTGTCGTTCCTGGTTCATGTGTCGCACCGTGATCAGCTATCACCGTTCGGGTCGGTCGGCGGGAGCGCCCGCAGCGACCGCGGCGGGACGAGGTAGTTCCCGCGCCGATGGACGAAGAGGTAGTGCAGGATGCCGTTGTTCGCCGTCGCCACGTCCAGCTCGGTCCCGTTCATCGCCTCGCGAACGCGGACGAAGTCGGCGATCTCCCGCTGCAGCGAGAGGAAGTGGAGGCCGGGTCGGTCGCCGTCGACGGTGTTGAAGTCCCGCCGCAGGAGCGGGGGTTCGCCGTCTTCGCGGGCCCGCGCGGCCTTCTGGGCGTGGCCGACGACGCCCCGCTCCCGGGCGTCGCTTTCCGTCGCCGCGATACGCTCGTCGGTCAGCCCGTTCGTCATGCCGAGTTCCTCCCCGACCTCGCCGACGGCCTCCGCCGCGGCGTGGTCGGGGCTGAACAGCTTCGAGACGCGCTGGTAGTGGTTCTCCTGGTCGAACCACTGCTCGAGGTTGATCTCCATCGAGGACACCTGCTGGGTCGTTCCGTCCGCGAACGGCCCCGACTCGATCGTTACGCGGTCCTCGCTCGCCTGGCTGTCGGCGAACCCCGAGCGAAACCCCATGAAGAAGGGCGCGTCCTCGGGGACGCTCTCGGGGACGCCAGGGACGTCGGCGTGGTCGGCCGGCAGTCCGTCGCCGACGAACCCCGTCCGACGGTGGTCATCGTCGCGGTCGAAAACGTCCGAGAGCTCCGCCTCGAGTTCGATCCCGTTGACCGTCTCGCGCGAGCCGAACAGCCCCTCCTCGGCCTCGAGGACGACCTCGGGGCGGTCGCTCGCGAGGTGCAGGAGGGCGTCGAACTCGTCGAACGTGGGTGTCTCACCCTCGCGGAGCGGCTCCGGTTCGGGGAGGTCGACCGACTCCGGCGGCGACTCCTCGAACCGGGCGAAGTACGCCGGCGTGTAGCCGAGGGTAAACAGCAGGCCGTCGTTGCTGCGCTCGTAGGCCCGCTCGAGGCTTCGCAGGGCGTCCTCGACGGTCTCCCGGGCGTCGGGGTCGACGCCGTCTCCGTTCTCGAGGCCGTCGTTCAGCGACAGCGCGACGAGGACGTGGTGTTCGGCCGGGCGAACGTTGTCGTCCCCGTCGGCCGGGAGGGACTCGTCCCAGGCGTGCTGGCGCTCGGGCAGCGACGACGGCTCGTCGGTCCCCCGGGGGATCTCGGTCTCCTCGTCTTCGTCCTCGGCGTCGCCCGACAGATCCAGACAGGCGCTCAGCGCCGTCGCTCCGCCGACGGCGACCAGCGCGCGAACGTACTCGCGACGGGAGAGCGCGGATCGATCGGGGAGGGACACTACCCCAGTGTGGGGGCGTGAGCGTCATATGGGTTTCTCACGCCGCTCGTTTCGACCGCCGTCGGCGACGGTATCAGGGACGCTCGTCGTCGATAACGGCAATCCGTTCGATCAGTAGTGCCAGGGGTAGTCGTCGAACTCGGGCTCGCGACCCTCGACGAAGGCGTCCCGGCCCTCCTGGGCCTCGTCGGTCATGTACCCGAGTCGGGTGGCCTCGCCGGCGAACACCTGCTGGCCGACCATCCCGTCGTCGGTCATGTTGAACGCGTATTTCAGCATCCGCATCGCCGTCGGGCTCTTCGCGTTGATCCGTTCGCCCCACTCGAGGGCCGTCTCCTCTAACTCCTCGTGCGGAACGACCTCGTTGACCATCCCCATTTCGGCTGCCTCCTCGGCGTCGTAGGTTTTCCCGAGGAAGAAGACCTCGCGGGCCTTCTTCTGACCGATCTGCTTGGCGAGATACGCGGAGCCGAAGCCGGCGTCGTAGCTCGCGACGTCGGGGTCGGTCTGGAGGAACTTCGCGTGCTCCTCGCTGGCGAGGGTCAGATCGCAGACGACGTGCAGCGAGTGGCCGCCCCCGACCGCCCAGCCCGGGACGACGCAGACCACGACCTTCGGGATGTGGCGGATGAGCCGCTGGACCTCGAGGATGTGCAGCCGGCCCTGTTCCGATGCACGTTCCTCGTCGCCCTCGTACTGGTAGCCGTCTTCCCCGCGGATCGTCTGATCCCCGCCCGAGCAAAAGGCCCAGCCGCCGTCCTTCGGCGAGGGGCCGTTCCCCGTCAACAGGATGCAGCCGACGTCCGTCTGGCGCTTGGCGTGCTCGAGTGCGGCGTACAGTTCGTCGACGGTTCCCGGCCGGAAGGCGTTACGAACTTCGGGTCGGTCGAACGCGATTCGGACCGTCCCGGAGTCGACCGCCCGGTGGTACGTGATGTCGCGAAAGTCCCGATCGATGTCCTCGATCGGTTCCCATCGTTCCTCGTCGAAGCATTCCGAAACCATCGCTCGAGTGTGGTCGCCGTCGCGCCAAATAGGTTCGCGTCGTCGGTCAGGA
Organism: Natronococcus sp.; assembly: GCF_047921035.1. Taxonomy (NCBI): domain Archaea; kingdom Methanobacteriati; phylum Methanobacteriota; class Halobacteria; order Halobacteriales; family Natrialbaceae; genus Natronococcus; species Natronococcus sp. Next base: position 5,413 of record NZ_JBLRWX010000073.1, on the reverse strand, counting down.
GGAACGTTCGTCCATCCGTCCTCGAGAGAGAAAACAAACGATTGATCGATTCGTTACGACTCCTCACGGATTGTTTCGGATCCACTGAGCGACCTGCTGACTGTACGTGTCATAGACCGTCAACCCACTCTGAAGCGTCTCGTAGACTTCCGCATGATCGACGTGTCCGTACTCGTGGGCCAGAACGTTCCTGAATCCAACGGCAGCGACGAGCGTAATCGTGTGAGGCGATGTGTCGAGCGAGATCGGCACACGCCTGAATCGCGTTCTCGAACATTCGCTCGACTGCGCGTTGTTCGGTCGTATTCGTGAGGAGATCGTTCCGGGACAAGGTCTCCTGTTTCTCCCTCAGTTCGCCGTGGTACTGCTCGATCTGCTCGAGTTTGATCGAGACGACTCGTTCATCAGCCACGCAGTCCGCCCTCCGCGATCCGATCGATTACGTCGTGTTGCTGCTGGCGGAGATCGTCCCGCTGTCGGGAGAACGCCGCTTCGATGTCCGTTTTGAACTGCCGAAACACCTGCTCGTCACCACAGACGAGTTCGCCGTTGACAGCATCATGGGCCACATCTAGGGGCAGCTCTTCGATATCGGAAAGGTCGTCCGTGAATTTGAGAGCGATGTCAAAGTCAGACGCGGGGGTCGATTCGCCCGTCGTCTGTGAGCCAAATGCAACGACGAACTCGATATCCGTATCGGAGCAGACGGACTCCTCTAGAGCGGCGAGTACCCGTGAACGCCCGTCACTCGCGTTCATATCCGAATAGACGGCGTATCTCCACAAAAGAATTCCGCCAGTGGTGTTCGCTACACAGTTGGTGTTATCCAACCGGGGACGCCCTGTCCGTCAGTCGTCGCTTCTTTGCCCGGGAGCGCGGTCGAAGCCGACCGCCTGGCCGTCGCGGTTCGGGTCGGCCGCGCCGGTCAGCGTGCCGTCCTCGCTGGCGATGACCTGGACGTTGCCGATCTCGCCCGGCTCCTCGTCGACGTCGTGGCCCCAGTCCGCGAGCGTGTCGCGGGCCTCCTGTGGCACGCCGTCGTCCCACTCGATGCCGCCCAGGTAGTGGGTGTAGATCGACGGCTCGGTGATCGACTCGAGCGGACTCAGATCGTAGGCGTAGCGGTGGAGGATCGACTGGAACGTCGCGCTGACGATCGCCCACCCACCCGGCGAGCCGGCGGTGAACTCGGGTTTGCCGTCCCGCAGCACCATCATCGGGCTCATGCTGCTCAGCGGGCGCTTCCAGGCGTCGGGCTCGTTGGGCCCGCCCGGCTCGGCGTCGAAGTCGGTGAGTTCGTTGTTGATCAGGAACCCGCGACCGGGCACCATCTTGCCCGACCCCATGAACTGCTCGATCGTGGAGGTGTAGGAGACGGCGTTCCCCCACTTGTCGATGACCGAGAAGTGGGTCGTCTCCCCGGGCTGACCCGGCCCCATGGGTCCGTCTTCGGGGAAGACGGTCCCCCCGAACTCGATCGGCTCGGCCCGCGACTGCAGGTAGTCGTCCGAGAGGAGGTCGTCGACGGGGACGTCGACGAACTCGTCGTCGCCCATGTACTCCATCCGGTCGGCCCAGGCGGAGTAGAGCGACTCGGCGATCAGGTGGTACTTCTCCGCCGACCGGACGTCGTACTCCTCGACCTCGAGGAGCTCGAGCATCCGCAGGACCATCGCACAGACCGTCGGGCCGGAGCTGGGCATCGGCTGGCCGACGAGTTCGACGTCGTACCACTCCTTTCGGATCGGGTCGTCGATCGTGACGTCGTACGCCGAGAGGTCGTCCTCGTCGACGACCTGGTCGGGGTCCCGGGCGTACTCCCGGATCGTCGCGGCCAGGTCCTCCGCGACCGCACTCTCGTAGAAGCCGTCGGCTCCCCGGCGTCGGATACACTCGAGAGTATCCGCGAGGTCCGGGTTGGTCATCGTGTCGCCCTCCTCGTAGAGGTTCCCCTGATCGTCGCTGTAGGTCTCGATGGCCGCCTCGTTGAACTTGTCGGTGTTCTCCGCGATCTGTTCGGCGAGGAACCAGTCGACGGTGAACCCGTTGCGCGCGAGGCGGATCGCCGGGTCGATCAACCGCTGGAGCGAGCACGACCCGTACCGTTCGCGGGCAGTCTCGAGTCCCTTGACCGTTCCTGGCGTCCCCATCGCCTCACCGGTCTCGATGTCCTGGTCGTACTCACCCTCGTGACTGTACAGCTCCGGCGACGCGGTCTGTGAGGCGCGCTCCCGGCTGTTCACGCACTCGACGGTATCGGAGTCGGCGTCGTAGACGACCATGAATCCGCCGCCGCCGATCCCCGACCCGTGGGGCTGAGTCACGGTCAGGACGTACTGTAGCGCGATCGCCGCGTCGATGGCGTTGCCGCCCTCGCGGAGCACCGTCGCCGCGACCCCCGAGGCGATGGGGTCGACGCTCGAGACCATCCCGTCCGCGGCGGTAACCTCCCGTCCGCAGGTGAACTGCGGCTGCTCGCAGCTGAAGCCGGGAACGTCGGTAACCGGCTGGTAGTCGTCGGCCGCGACCGTCGGCGTCCCGAACGCCAGCGCCCCCGCGGCGACCCCCGCACTCGAGAGGAAGGCCCGACGCCGAAGACTCGAGGTCGCCTGTTCTCCCGCCTGTCCCTCCGTACTCCGTGGGTTGTCATCTCGTGACATGACTTTTCTGCCATCCGGACACTCACTAGTCGTACGCAAAACCGTTTCGGAAACTACGACCTCCTGTCCGGGAAGAACATTCGTATTCGAGGCCGCTCGAGCAGCGACAGTTCCACGGCTGCATCGCCGCCCTGGAGCAAAGTCGGCGGCCGGATTCGATCGTCGGAGTTTGGAACCGATCAGCCTAGAAGATGGGCAGTTACGATATAATCGCTAAAACTGGCACTTCTCTAGTCGACAACCGCCGCCGAATAGAACCACAGACCGGCCACGGTACGGGTCGTGATCGCGATGGCGAGACAGTCGAGTCGAAAAACAGCGGTTCAGGTCAGCGTCGCCACTACCGAATCAACAAACACAGAGGAACAGGACGTCAGTCGGGCGGATCCAGCCCGAAGAACTTCTTGGCCTCGGTCAGGAACTGGTCTGCCGAGACGAACGGCGTGTAGTCCGGCTCGTCTTCGAGTTCCAGCTTCACCAGCAAGTCAACCAGCCGCCAGACGTTGTACAGCACGCACGCGAACGCGAAGTTGAAATAGCGGTACTGATGCTGCTTCGAGGTCGTCCGGACGCGGAACTGCTTGAGCTTCTTGTAGCCGTTCTCGATACCCCAGCGGTGTCCGTACCGTTTGATGAATCCGCGAACCTCCTCGAGCAACGCTTCCTCGCTGCCCGCATCCGCCGAGAGCGCCGGATGATTGGTCTCGAAGAGCGCGTAGGCGTCGATATCGGCGCGCTTCCCTCGCTTCGGTTCTTCCTCTTCACGCATGTCGTCGAGTAGCCCGTCGATCGGACTCTCTTCGAGTTCGTCGGCGTCGCCGCCGATCTCGACGAACTCATCGACCATTTCCTGCCGGTGGTCCGGCTGGTCGGCATCTTCATCGACTAACTCCGGATCCTCGGGCTCGAACACGTCGGTGTTGCGCGCTGGGAGATACATCCGCTTCCGGGTCGTTCCTTGCAGCGACTTCTGCTCCTCGACGCGGACCTTCTTGCCTGCCTCGCGAAGCTTTGTACACATCGCGCGCTCCGAGGAGTGTTTCCGGGCAGGATTCAGGTAGTAGACGTCGTGGCGTTCACAGACGTCTTTGACGGCCTCGCTGTCGAACTCCCGATCCATCATCACGAGTTCAATGTCACCGACGGCGTCGAGACCGCCCTCGAGGAGTTCGTCGACAATCTCGTTCTTCGACATGCCCCGGCGAACGGGGATCGCGTCGAGTACGAGCGGGATATCGAGGCCGACAATCTGAATCGTCGCCCACTGGAAGTAGATCTCGTTGTCCTTGTAGCCGAGGATGTACGGCTCTTCCAGACTGCCGTCGTCGTCACGTTCCACTTCCCCGTGCCACGGATTCCCCTTCGTGATGTCGATCGCGGCCCACAGGTCGCCGCTCAACTCGCTGTTGCGACGGGCTCGAGCGACGAGCATCCGCGTGGTCTCGCGGAGCATCGACCGGACCTCGTCGACGCCGAGTTTCTGAACCTGATGGCGGTGGTTGGATCCACTCGGGACGCGATCGCGGGACGTGTCGGCGGCGAAGTTATCGCTCCCGTCTTGGGCGTACATTTCCTCACGCATACCGCAGTAGGCCTGATTCTCCCAGAAGGCGTTCTCATGAATCTCAGCGTTATCGGCGCGCTTGAGTGAGAACGTATCCGTGACGAACGGTTTCGCCTGCTGCCAGACTTCCCGCGTCCTCTTGATTCGCAGCTGGCGTTTCGAAGGCTCGGACGTCGAGTTGCGCTCTTTCGGTCTGAACACAGGGTCCGGCACCGGGATATCACGGTGCCGGGCTTGGGTGACGACGTCCTCTGTGATCTTCCGACAGGCTTCCCGCAGTATCTCGGGGAACTCCTTGTGCCACATCTCCCAGAGCCGGCTTTGCTTCGGTGCGTCCGCGGTGTACCGACCGAGACCGTCACCACTCTTCCGGAAGCCGTACTTGAGGGCGAGATTCGGATTCTCGCGAAGGAACCCAGAGAGCTTCTTCGACCGCCACCCCTTCACGAGACGGAGAACGTGTGCTCGGATCCACGGTAGTAGTGGCGTGAAGTTACGGTGCCAGTCGGCGCGATCGTCTGGGAAGTCCTCGTATTCGTCGTGCGGAGTCCGCCAGTCGTTAAGCCTGACGTCGAGTGCGCCGATGAGGTCCTCGATACCGGGAGAACCGCTGCCAGTGTGTTTCACACCCCAGCAAACCATGTAGTCCGTCCAATCGACGTATTCCGGCTCGTCGATCAGCCACGAACCGTAGAATCCGGCCGTGCTGCCCGGAATCTTTGTTTCGCCGATAGCGGACATGTGTCTTTAGAATGAACCGTCATCGCTTATAAAGTGTAATGGATGCGAGTACGTCAAAATCGCCGTACTGAGAACTTCCCGGCCTGTTTTTCACCATATGGTGCAAAAAGTGTTGTGGCTGGGCAGTGTCTAGTTAGCCAGTTTGAGGAACGAGCAGGTCGTTGAGTTCGTTGGATCAAATGCTCGCAGACCTGCTCAGTGAGTCGTACGCAGCGGAATTTGATGAATGTTGGGAGCGTGAGCGGACGGCAACGCCCGTCAGGGTGTTCGCCGTCCGCCTCCACGCGACCGGTTGTTCGCTTCGAGAGATACGAGCGATTCTTCGCTTGATCGGTGTCAAACGCTCCCATCAAGCTATCTGGGACTGGGTGCATCGGCTGGCTGACAGTGTTCCAGACCCGCCGACGGCGCAGCCGTCGCGGGTCGCGGTTGATGAGACCACTGTCAG
>NZ_JBLRWX010000072.1:0-19135 GCF_047921035.1 Natronococcus sp. | reverse complement strand
CTCGATCGGCTGTTCCCGTACGCCCTGACGCTGTTCGAACCCGTCGATCGGGACGTCGAGGACGACATCGTCGAGCTGAGACTGCGGGACGCGACCCTCGAGGAGCTGGGCGAGGAGTGGCTCTCGATCGTGGTGCCCTACCTCGAGTCCCTCGAGCTCGAGCTGCCGGTCAGCGCGCAGGTCGACGACGACACCTTCGAGATCACCGAAGACATGCTCCCCGAGGAACGCGGCCGGGACGGGGGTCACACCGACGCGTGGGTCGACCTTCACGACGAGCTGACCCACACCTATCGCGACCTCGGGCGCAGCGACACCACCAAAATCATGGAGAAACCGAAATGAGCAGCGAGATCCCGGATCCGGACGCCGACGCGACGCCGTGTGCGTACACCGACTACCGCGAGGGCGAAGGGACCGAAGAGCTGCCGGCGACCGGCGAGGACGCCACGGGCGTCGAGGCCGACGTCTGGCAGGCCCTCTACGGAATCGAGGATCCCGAGATGCCGATCAGCATCGTCGACCTCGGGCTGATCTACGGCGTGACGCTCGAGGACGGGGACGCGGTCGTCGACATGACGCTGACCTACTCGGGCTGTCCGGCCAGGGACATGCTCACCGAGCAGGTCCAGGAGGCGGCAGCCGACGTCGAGGGCGTCGACGACGCCGAACTGCGACTCGTCTGGAGTCCCGAGTGGACGATCGAGATGGTGACCGAGCAGGGAAAGGAGGACCTCCGGGAGTTCGGGCTCAGCATATGAGACGATCACGAGATCCGAGCGTCACGACCGGCGGCGAGGACGCGGGTGCGGAGTGTCCGTACTGCGAGTCGACGAACACCGTCCGCGAACACCCGAAGGGACCGTCGCTCTGTCGGTCGATGCACTACTGCAACGCCTGCGAGCAGCCCTTCGAGAAGTTCGAGTAGCCGATCACCGTTCGTTTTCCGCAGCCGTCGACGCGCGAGCGACCCCGCCCGTCGACGACCTGGAACCAAGAGCTTTGGTACTCGGTGTCGTGGACACGGGACGAGCCATGGCAGGCACTACCGAGCGAGCCGCCCGCGAGGAGCGCCGAGAGCTGCAGGCCGAGCGACTCCGTGACACCATCGCCCACGCCTACGGGAACGTCCCGTTCTACCGCGAGCGGCTGGACGAGGCCGGGGTTTCGCCCGAGGACGTACAGTCCGTCGACGACCTCGAGGCGCTGCCGTTCACGACGAAGGAGGATTTCCGCGACGAGTACCCCGACGGCCTGTTCGCCGTCGACGGCGACGAGCTCCTGCGAATCCACGCCTCGTCGGGCACGACGGGCAAACCCAAGATCGTCGGCTACACCGACGGTGACCTCGAGCTGTGGGACGAGGTGATGGCCAGGTCGCTGGAAGCCGCGGGGATCGAACCGGGAGATACCGTCCAGAACGCCTACGGCTACGGCCTCTTTACGGGCGGGCTCGGCTTCCACGGCGGCGCCGAGGCTCTCGGCACGACGGTGATCCCGACGGGAAGCGGGAACACCCGGCGCCAGGTCGAGTTCGCCCGCGACCTCGAGAGCGACGCGATCGCCTGTACGCCGTCGTACGCGCTGTACTTCGCCGAGACCGCCCGCGAGATGGGAATCGATCCCCACGAGCTGCCGCTATCGACGGTGCTGTACGGCGCCGAGCCCTGTACGGAGCCGATGCGTGAGGCGATCGAAGAGCGACTCGGCGCGGTCGGGATCGAAAACTACGGCCTCTCGGAGCTGATCGGTCCGGGCGTCGCCGTCGAGTGCCGCGAGGCCCAGGACGGGATGCACGTCTGGGAGGATCACTTCTATCCCGAAATCGTCGATCCGACGACGGGCGAGACGCTACCGGAGGGCGAGGAGGGAGAGCTGGTACTGACCTCGCTGTCGAAAGAGGCACTCCCCGTACTGCGGTATCGAACGGGCGATCTCACGTCACTCACCGACGAAGAGTGTACCTGCGGCCGAACGACGGCACGAATGGACGGCGTCACGGGCCGGGCCGACGACCTGCTCATCGTCCGGGGGGTCAACCTGTACCCGAGCCAGATCGAGGACATCGTCCTCGAGTTCGACGCCGTGGCGCCCCACTACCGGATCGACCTCTACCGCGAGGACGAACTGGATCGGCTGAAGCTGACCGTCGAGCTGACGGAGGGGGTCGACATCGACCGCGAACGGCTCCGAGAGAGGATCCTCGAGCGGTTGCGGAACGCGCTTTCCGTTCGCCCCGACGCGCTCGAGCTAGTCGAGTCCGGCACGATCGAACGCACCGAGGTCGGGAAGGTCAAACGCGTGTACGATCATCGCTGAACGGTTCTCGCGACGGAAGGGGTGGATCATCTGGCACTTTTATTATGGTTGGGACGGCAACCCATTTCATGGACATCGAAGCCTTCTTTGAGGGGATGCCGTTCGCCTCCCTGCTGGGAATCGAGGTCACCGAGTGCGGCGACGGCTACGCCGAGGGGCGCCTCGAAATGCGCGAGGAGCTCTCCTGGAACGAGGACGAGTTGATGGCCCACGGCGGCGTCACGTTCACGCTGGCCGACACCGTCGGCGGCGCGGCGCTGGTCTCGCTGGTCGACCAGCCCGTTCCGACGATCGACATGCGCATCGACTACCTCAGCGCGGGGACGGGCGATCTCTACGCCGAGGCCGACGTCGTGCGCTGTGGCAGCGACGTCGGGACCGTTGACGTCGAAGTCTACACGGTGGAAAACGACAGCGAGACTCCGATAGCGCCTCGGGAAGACGGCGAAGCCATCGGAACGCTGATCGCCGACGCTCGAGGCGTCTACAAGACGGGCTAAGTCCGCTCTCGGTACCGTCCTCGTCGTCGAGTTACCGAAGTTTGGGGGCGACTTCGTCGCCCAGCCGGTGAACGCAGTCGATCATCTCGTCGGTCTCGACGCCGGGGTAGTACGTCCGGAATATGAAGTGGATATCGTCGCCCAGCGCCTCGCGGTAGGTCTCGAGTTCCTCGCGAACCTGCTCGGGCGTGCCGAAGATGGCCTGTTCTTTTAGCTCCCGCTTGCGCTCCTCGTCGAGTTCGTCGACCGATTCCCCGGAGAAGATCTCCGCGTACCGGCGCTGGAGGTAGAAGTAGCCGTCGCGCATCGCCTCCCAGGCTTCCTCCCGGGAGTCGCCGACCCAGCCGTGCTGGAGGACGTAGACCGTGAACTCGCCCGAGACGTCCTCCTCATCCCGGACCCGCCGGATGTCCTCGACGCGTTTCCTGACGCCCTCGACCGACAGCGATGAGGGGGCACACCAGCCATCGGCGGTCCGGGCCGCGCGGCGGACCGCGGGTTTGGCCGCGCCGCCGAGCATGACCGGGACGTCGCCCTCGGTGGGTTTCGGCGTGATCGAGACGTCCACCGGCACGTCGTGGAAGTCGGCGTCGTACTCGAGGGCGCCCTCGCTCCAGGCCCCCCGCAGGAACGGGACAAGGTCGGCGAGGCGCTCGGCGCGCTCGTCTTGCGGAACGCCGAAGACGTCGAACTCCCGCGGGTTCGAGCCGATGGCGAGTCCGAGCGTGAGCCGACCGTCCGAGAGCAGGTCGACCGTCGCCGCGTCCTCGGCGAGCCGAATCGGGTCGTACAGCGGTCCGAGCGCGACGCAGCTGCCGATCTCGAGGGACTCGCTCTCGGCTGCCATCGCCCCCAGCGTCGGTATCGTTCCCGAGAGGTAGCCGTCGGCCTCGAAGTGGTGTTCGGACACCCACGCGCTGTCTAACCCCGCGTCTTCGATCTCGCGAGTCAGCCGCAGCACCTCGTCGTACAGTTCGCTCGGCTCGCGATCGTCGCCGGGCCGCCGCTGGGCGGTAAAGAGGCCGGTCCCGAGTTTCATACTCTCGGTATCACCGGGAATCGGCTTAATGGTTGGCGAACCAGCTAGTGGGCGTGTTCCGATTCGAAGACGAGGATACCTGCATCACCATCGTCACGAACACCACCAAAGGGGCTGCTGCGGTGGACGAACCCGGCCGACGTAAGCACCGCAGGACGAAGTCCGAGGCGCGCAGCGAGGCCTGGGAGTCCACCGCAGCAGGGGCTTTCTGGTGTTCGTAATGGATTTAACACCGCTCGAGGTACCTCGAATCGAGCGGTCAGTAGTCGATGACGGTGATCTCCTCGACGGGCCACTGGCTCAGGATCTCGACGCCGTTCTCGCGGACGACGACCATCTCCTCGACGCGGACGCCCTGCCGGCCCGCGGGCTCCTGGGTCTCGACGGCCATCGTCATCCCCTCCTCGAGTTCGATCGGGTGGTCCGGCGAGAGGCCGCGCCAGATCAGCGGCACCTCGTACAGCTGGAGGCCGAGGCCGTGGGCCCAGTGGTTCGTGGTCAGCTGCCAGTGTTCGTCGGCGTCGTAGAAATCGGCGTGCTCGCCTTCCATATCCGGGAAGCCCTGGGCGATCTCGTCGGTCGTCGCGCCGGGTTCGATGCGCTCGAGGACGTCGTAGAGGTTGTCTCGAGCGGTCTCGTACGCCCGCCGTTGCTCCTCGGTCGGCTCTCCCATCGAGAAGGTGCGGTAGTAGCAGGATCGGTAGCCCAGATAGCCGATATTATAAAAATCGGCGTAGACGAGGTCGCCGGGCCGGATCGCCCGGTCGGTCGTGTTGGCCTGGTGTTTCGGCCAGGTGTTCGGCCCGGAGGTGAGATAGCCCCCGCCGACGAAGGCGCCGTGGCGCCAGAGCTCTTGCACGGCTTCGCCCCAGACCTCGTTCTCGCGCTTTCCGGGCTTCGCCGAATCCGTGATCCGCTGGAAGCCGGCCTCGCAGATCGCCGCAACCTGGCGCAGACACTCGATCTCGTCCTCGGTCTTGACCTTCCGGGCGTCCTCCATCACCGACTGCGCGGTTCCGGAATCGGTCTCGACGCCGCGGTCCTCGAGGGTCTCGAGCAGCCCCCGGTTGCCGACGTCGACGCCGAGTTTCTCGTCGGCGACGCCGTACTCTTCCATCGCCTCGTGGACCGTTTCGGCCATCGTCGACAGCAGAAACTGCCGTGCGGAGGGGCTTCCCGAGGCTCGCGGCACGTTCCCGAGACCGGGGCAGGCGTACCGGATGTCGTGCAACCACGGGCAGTTCGCCCGCTGGTTGCTCGCGTGGTCGGCCGTGTCCCAGTGGACGACATCGCCGTTCTCCGTCAGGAGGGTGTAGTGGTCCGCGCCGCTGCCGCCGGTCATCGCCAGCCCCGTCACGTACCGGATGTTCGGATCCGAGACGAGCAACAGCGCGCCGAGATCGCTCTCCCGGAGTCGCTCGAGGGCTCGCTCCTTGCGCTCTTCGCGTAGTCGCTGGGTGTCGATCCGCTGTTCCCAGTCGACGGCCTGAGTCCCGAGAGTACCCTCCATGTAGTCGCGCTCGTGGAACGTCATGGCGTGACGTATCAGGGGAATCTACTAAATCGTACCGCTGCCGGTCGATGACCATAATATAAGCGCATCGGCGAAGTACGGTAGCATATGCCAATTCCCGGCTACGATCCCGAAGACGTCGACGACACCCTCGAGGCGCTGCTCGAGGACGACGAGATCGACCGACACCTGAGCGAGGCGGAACTCGAGGCCTACCGAAACGGCGAGGAAACCCTGGTCGACCTCCTCGACGGAGACGAGATCCACCGGATTCTCGAGCGAAAAGACGCGTCGATCGACGTTCCCGACTGAGTCGTGGACGACCGGCGACCGATCAGAGACGAGTGATCAGTCGTCGTCCGCGTCCGCCCCACAGCTCTCGCCGTGCCCAGGGACGTCCTGGCCCTCGATCGCGTGCTGAGGTGGGACGTCGATCGCCGGGCTCTCCTCGAAGAAGTTTGTCGGCTGGAGCTTGAAGCTGTAGACCTGGGCCGGCAGAATAGGCCAGTCCTCCGGCCGGGTGACGTGGTTCACGCCGAGTGTGTACCACAGGACGAGATCCTCCCCCTCGAGATTTCGGTCGGCCGCGGTCCACGCCGGCAGCCCCGCGCCGCCGGGATGCTGGTTCGGGTACCGGCCCGACGGGTACCGCTCGTCCTCTCGGAACGGGGTCGCCCACAGGTGATACCGGATGAAGCCGGAGCGTTTCATCACGCTCGAGTCGTCCTGCACGGCCGCCTCGACGTTGCCGCCGGGCATCAGTCGGTATCCGGTCGGCTTCCCGAGCCGATTCGTCTCGCCGGGATTGACGACCTGCCAGTACCGGCCCTTCAGCGGGTCGATCAGTTCCTTCGCCGCCTCCTCGCTCGCCAGCTTCTCGCGGTCCGCGTAGAAGGCGTTCCCGCCGGGGTTGTGGGTGCGGTCGTCGGCGTTGCCCATCGGGTCGAGTCCGTCCGGTCCGGCCGGAACCTGCTGGTTCTCGACGCGGTACAGCTCGTTGGGGCCGTCGTCGACGTTCACGTCCAGCCGAAAGTTGAAGAAGTGCTGGTGGATCGGGCCGTTGAGCTGCGGGGCGACGAGTTCGCCGTACCCCGAGGGATCCTCGTCCGGGCCGACGGCCGAGACGCTGTCGATCCCCGTCAGCCGAACCTCGACCTCGATCGAGGCGTCCTGGTAAAAGTACCAGTTGAAGATGTAGTCGTAGTTGCCGACCGCGGCGACGAAGGAGACGACGAGCCGTCGCCGTCTGCGGACTTCGTCCGTGCCGGTGCGCCAGTCGCTTCGTTCCCAGAGCGTGCCGTTGTCCTCCTCGTGCAGACAGATCGCGTTCTCGAGGACGTTCGCCTCGCCGCCGGCGGTGTTCATTACGGCGTCCCAGTAGTGCATGTGGCCCAGACAGTCACAGCCGTTGGTCAGCGACTTCGCCAGCCGACCGATGTTGTACTCGCCGACGTCCATTGCGTTCTTGAACCGGTCGTTGATATCGGTCGTTCCGTACGGCACGGACATCTCGGCACACGACGCGCGGTCGATGATCGAGCGCACCTCGCCGTCGTCCTCGTAGCCGATATCGTGCAGGACGAGCCCCTCGCGCTGGGTCCAGCCGACGCGCATGTGCCATCCCTGCCACTCGAGCTTCTGCCCCTCGACGCTCCAGCTCGGGCCGTCCGGCTGGTCGACGTTGTACGCGGTCAGGTCCTCGCGCAGGTCGATGTCATCCTCGCGGTAGGCCATCCCCTCGGGCGGGAACGGGTCGTCCTCGTCCGGCGGTCCGTAGTCGACGACTTTCACGACCTCCATTCGGTCGAGGTCGACGAAGGTGTGGACGCCGGTCACCGGTTTCGCGTACCCCTCGTCGCCGGCGTCCTCGCTCGGTCGGAGGAAGGTCAGCCCGTGAGCCAGCCGCTTCGAGCGATCGACGTCTTCCGGAACGAACTCGTGGCCGACCGACCACGGATCGACCATCGCCCGGTCGGTGTCCTCGACGCCGCGTCGCTCGAGGGCCGCCTGCCACTCTTCGTTTTCCTTGACCGTCTCCTCGCAGGCGACGAACTCCTCGATCGCGATCGAGGGCTGGGCGCCCTCGACGTGCTCCCAGTCGAGGACGTCGTCCTCGTCCAGCGAAACGACCGCCTCGATCGTCTTTCGCTCCTCTCCGTCCCTGATCACGATCCGCGCTCGGCGGTCCGGCACGTCACCGCCGTCGTCGTACGCCGCGAGCGCGTCCTTGGTCGGCTCCGCCAGTTCGATCTTGATACAGAGGCTCGAGTCGCCGATCTCTCGCTCCGCCGCCAGGATCTCGTAGGCGGATTCGATCTCGTCCGGTGAAAGCGGGTCGAGCGGATGCTCGGCCGCTGGCGTATGTTCCAGTGCCATGGCGTTTGGGTACACGGGACAATATAAATAGATTGCCGGCTACTGACGGGTGATCGCTGCAGTTGGCGAAATCAGCGGATCACGGGCCGAACAGGCGGGCAAGTCGCCGAACGTTGCGGGCGACTACACCGGCTCGAGCCCCGCCTCCTCGCGCAACACGTTGATGTACTTCCGAAAGCCCGACTCGAGGTCGTACTCGGGGTCGTAGCCGAGGTCCGCCTGGGCCTTCGTCATGTCCAGGTTCTGCGTCCAGGGGAGTTCGCCGTCGTCCGAGACCTCGATCTCGGCATCGGGAACGATCGATTCGACGGTTTCGGCGGCCTCCCGGACCGTCGCCAGCACGCCGCGGACGTTGTAGACGCGCTGGGTGAGTTCGGATTCGGGGGTGAAGGCCGCCTTCCGGAACGCCTGGGCGATGTCCTCGACGTGTTGCCAGTCGATCGCCTGGTCGCCGTACTCGACGCTGTAGGACTCGCCGAGCGCCGGCTTTTCGATGATGTTCGCCAGAAAGGCCGAGCCGCCGGTTTCGCGGTAGGGGCCGTAGGCGACCGTCGGACGGAGCGCGACGTGATCCAGCCCGTAGTCCTCGTGGTAGACCCGGGCCTGGTGTTCGTTGTACTCCTTGGTCGCGCCGTAGAGCGTGTCGGGATACAGGAGTTCGTCCTCGTCGACCCACTCCGTGTCGTAGTTGTGCGGCGGGGCGTACGCCGCCGCCGAGGACGCCCACGCGACGCGCTCGACCTGGTCGTCCAGGATGCGGGCGGCCTCGAAGACGTTGTTCGTCCCCATGACGTTCACCTCGGCCGCCGCACGCGGGTTCTCACGGGCGGTCGTCGTCAGCAAGGCGGCGAGGTGGACGAGGTGGGTCGTCCCCGTCTCCTTGACCGCGCGGATCACGTCCGTCGGCTCGGAGACGTCGCCGCGTCGCACCTCGACGTCGTCGGCGACGTCGAGTTTCTCGAGGATCTCCGTGTCAGTCGAGAGATCGTAGGCCACGACGTCGTGGCCGTGCTCGAGCAAATCCTGTACCACGTAGGAACCGATAAAGCCGGTTCCGCCGGTCACCAGTACGGTCGTGTTCTCGTCGGTCATGTGTTCAGGGTATGTCGATAGTTCACGTATAGGTTGGTGCCCGATCGTGTCGTCGTCACTCGTGGAGTCCCCCGACCGACTCGTAGAACGAGGAGGCGAGGGTATCGGCCATATCCTCCTCGCGGTCGATGCGTACGTCGACGACGTGGGGGACGTCCGCCGCCTTCCCCTCGGCGAGCGCGTCGGCGAACGCGTCGGGTTCGGTCACGCACGTCCCGACCGCGCCAAAGGCCTCGGCAACTTTCACGAAGTCGGTGTCGTGGAACTCGACGCCCGCGATGTCGCCCTCGTCGTGTTGCATCTGGCGGACCATCCCGAGGCTCGTATCGTTCAGGACGACGAACGTCGGCGCGACGTCGTACTCGACGGCCGTCTCGACGCTGTTCATCGTCATCGAGAACCCGCCGTCGCCGGCGACTGCGATCACGTCTTTCCCGGTGGTGAGCGCCGCCGACACCGCAGCCGGATTCGCCCACCCCATCCCCCCGACGCCGCCGCTGCCGAAGTAGGTGCGGACCGCCGGCGTCTGGAGGTAGTACAGCAGCCAGAACCGGTTGTTGCCGGAGTCGGCGGTGACGATCGTCTCCTCGTCGACGACCGCCTGAATCTCCTTGGCCGCGCGCTGAGGTTTGATCGGGACCGCGTCGTCCTCGCACTCGGGGGCGGTAAACCACTCTCTAGCCTCGGCCGCCCGCTCGAGCGCCCAGCCGTTCTCCCCGCTCCCGACGTCGGCGAGCGCCGCGAGGCTGGCTTTCGCGTCGCCGATCAGGCCCACGTCGGCGGGATAGACCCAGCCGGCGTTGCGGGCGTCGACGTCGGCGTGGACGATCGTCTGCTCGCCGGGTCGGATGAACTCGGGCGCCTGCCAGTTGGTGTCCATCGGGTTCAGCCGGCAGCCGACCACGAGCAACGTGTCGGCCTCGCTGACGACCCGGTTCGCGCCCTCGTGGCCGAACGAACCCATGACGCCCGCGGCGCGCTCGTCGGTCTCGGGGTACGTCGACTTCCCCAGGTAGGAGGTGACGACGGCGCAGTCGTAGGCGGCGGCGACCGCCGCGAGCTGGTCGTAGGCCTCCGCGGCGTGGACGCCATTACCTGCCACGATCGCGGGCCGTTCGGCCCGCTCGAGCGCCTCGGCCGCGTTCGCGACGTCTTCGGCGGTCGGTGCGGCGTCCCAGATCCGGGTCTGCTTGCGGGCCTCCCACGCGGGCGGGGTCGGGTCGGCGGGCACCTCGTCGGTGATCGCCCCTCCGTCCAGGACGACCGCGGTGGGGCCGGGGCGGCCGGCGACGGCGTGTTTGAACGCCAGCTGCGTGCTCCGGAGGGTCTCGACCGGCGTGCGCGGGAACCACCACTCCTTCGTGACGCCGTCGAGGATCTTCGGGAGGCTGAACCCGCCGTAGTCGCCCCGGGCCTGCTGGTAGGGCGCCAGCGTCGAGTACTCGCCGCGTTCCGAGGCCTCGGTGAGGACGACCATCGGCGAGGAGCCCAGCCGTGCCTCCAGTTGGCCCATCAGTCCGAGGCTGCCGATCCAGGGTCCCTGCCCCGTGAGTACCCCCGGGTTCCCGGTCAGCCGACCGTGCATCTCCGCCATCACGCTCGCCTCGCGCTCGTCGCGCGGGCGGACGAGGTCGATCTCCGACTCGGGCAGGTGCTCGAGCAGCTCGATCGCGCGCCCGCCGGGGTAGCCGAAGACGTACTCGACGCCCAGTTCCTCGAGGGTCTCGACGACTGCGGCGGCGGTGGTCGTCATCCGTCGTCGACGTGGACCGTCTCCTCGACGATCATGCGCTCGCCGGCGTCGAAGTCGACGTAGTCGGCGGCGTCGGCGACGACGTCCTGGCCCGTCTCGGAGTCGAAGGCCTCCTCGAGCGCCGCCATGTCCTCGAAGGCGAGTTCGAGCACGCCGTCGTACTCGACGGCGTCGGGGTTCGTCGGAACGGACGTGGTGTAGCGCTTCAGTCCGGGCAGGTCGCGCGCGAGGTCGGCGTGATCCCCCTGCCACCACTCGACGAACTCCTCGTGGCTGTACTCGTCTCTTCGGACCAGGAACTCGACCTGTTTGATCATGCACCTACGCTGTCGCGCGCTCCCGACTTCGTTCTATCGGTGTGACGTGTTGCCGCTGGTCGCGATAACTGCCTGCCTCCCCCAAACAGCTATGTGGGATCCGCGGACTCTCGGAACTATGTCCGAGATGCCAGCGGTGCGCGTCGACCACGTCGGGATCGCCGTCGAGTCGATCGAGGAGGCCGAAGGACTACTGTTCGCGCTCGGCTGTGAGAAGATCCACGAGGAGCGAAGCGAGTACGGCTCGTTCACCTGGGCGACGTACGTCCTGGGCGGCGCCTCGCGGCTCGAGCTTATCGCTCCCAGAGCGGAATCGGTGTCGTTTCTGACCGAGTTTCTCGAGCGAAGCGGTCCAGGACTGCACCACGTCACGCTCGAGGTCGCCGATCTCGATCGAGCCGTCGCCGCGCTCGAGAAGCGGGGAATCGACGTCGTCGACCACGCCGAGTTCGAACACTGGGCGGAGGCGTTTCTCCCGCCGGGCAACCCGACCGGCGCCCTGTTTCAGCTGATGGAGTACTACGATGGTTACGCCGAGACGCGGGGGGCGGGCGACCGCCTGTTCGTGGACGGCGAGCGCCTCTGAAAGGATTTGGGACGCGGTCACGAGCCTCATGCTTTATTATCTCGTGTCGAAAACCACCGTTCGATGTACAAACACGTCGCCCTGCTCGTCCGCAAGGAGGGGATGAGCCACGACGAGTTCGTCGACTACTGGCAGACCGAACACACCCCGATCGCCCGCGAGATCGACGGCGTCGTGAAGTACAACACCGTCATTCCGACTGACCCCGACAACGCGGAGTTCGACGGCGTCGCGGAACTCTACTTCGAGGATCTCGAGAAGCTGTACGACGCGCTGGGCGGCGAGGGATCACGGGACTACGATCCCGAGAACGGGAAGGCGAAGGAGGCCCGCGAGGACGTCGACAACTTCCTCGCGATCGACGAGCGCCCGCGACTCATCGGACGGGAACGCCTCGTCGTGAGCGAGGGCGAGCGCTGATCGCCATGGCGGACGTCGACTTCGATCGGCAGATCCGCGAGGCGTTCCCCGAACTCGAGCACATCGAGGACGACGACCTCCGCGATCGGGTCGTCGAGGCCTGGACCCTCGGCCTGGAGCGCGGCGGTTGGCGCGACATCGCGGACATCCCCTACGCCTGGAACATCCGCGAGGTCACCAACGTCGAACACGTCCGCGGGGTCACCCGGATCGCGCTCGAGACCGCGCGCGAACAGCGGGAGTTCCACGGCGCCGACCCCGATACCGACACGGTAGTCGCGGCCTGTCTCCTCCACGACGTCGGGAAGTGCTACGAGTATCCCGATCACGTCGACGACGCGCTCCTCGAGGATCCCGACCCGCGCTACGTCAGCGAGGAGATCCCCCACTCCATCTCGGGGTACGCGCTGGCCCACGAGGTCGGCTGTCCGCTCGCCGTCCAGCGGGCGATTCCCCACTTCCTCGGCGAAGTCCCGAAACGGACGCTCGAGGCCGAACTCGTCAAGAGCGCGAACTCGGCGTCCTCGAACGCGATCACCGAGGCGACGATGGGAATCACGCTACAGGAGTGGGTCGAGGAGTATTCCCAGACGGCGTGAGCAGGACCGTTCGAATAGCGGGAACAGACTTTTGTCGGCGCGCTCACCAGTAGCCGTATGGGAACCCAACCGGGGTACAGACCGGTCGAGACCGTCGAGACCGCCCTCGAGATCGTCGACCTGCTCAAACGCCGGGATCGAGCGGGCGTGACGGCGATCGCGGACGAACTCGGGATCGCGAAGAGCACCGCGTCCCGCCACGCTCGTACGCTCGAGGACCAGGGGGTCCTCGTCCGGGAGGAGGAGGCGTACCGACTCGGGACGTGGTTTCTGGACTACGGGACCTACGTCCGGAACCGACGGCCAGTCTTCGAGGCGGCGAAGCCGAAGGTCGACGAACTCGCCGCGACGACCGACGAGAAGGTCTGGTGCGTGATCGAAGAACACGGCGTCGGCGTCCACATCTACGGCGCCGAGGGGCGCCACTCGGTGCGGACCCACGCTCGAGTCGGCAGGCGAACCCCGCTGCACCAGTTCGCCGCGGGGAAGGCGATCCTCGCGCACCTGCCCGAAACGCGGATCGAGACGATCCTCGAGGACCGCGGGCTCGAGGCGGCGACCGACGAGACGATCACCGACCGATCCGAGCTTCGAAATCGCCTCGAGACGATCCGCGAGCGAGGGTACGCGATCAACCGCGAGGAGTCGGTTCGCGGGGTCCACGCGGTCGGTGCACCGATCCGATCCGACTCCGGCGACGCCGTCGCGGCGATCAGCGTCGCCGGCCCCGCGAACCGGCTCCGCGGCGAGGTGCTAATCGAAGAGCTACCGGCGCTCCTGCTCGGCGCGACCAACGAGATCGAGGTCAACCTCGCCCACGCCTGATCCCTCGCGATTCGGCGTTCGTATTACTCGAATACGTCGCGCTCGAGCGACCGGTCATCCCGTCGAGTACCGCGAAAGCATTACG
The DNA here is from genome assembly GCF_047921035.1 of Natronococcus sp. NCBI lineage: Archaea > Methanobacteriati > Methanobacteriota > Halobacteria > Halobacteriales > Natrialbaceae > Natronococcus > Natronococcus sp. The sequence goes on along the minus strand of NZ_JBLRWX010000072.1, from coordinate 5,711 downwards.
AACATACCTCTGTAATATATCGTCGGCAGGCGGACGAGGGAGGCCGCACGGGTCCGGACCGTCCCTCGCTGTTTCGGTGACTCGAACGCGAGTGGAGTAGTACCTCCTCGAGCGGTCGCGGGTCGTTCACCACCTCAGACACTATTCAAAACATCCGAATATAACCTGTCCAATATTGTGGATACTGGACAGCTATCCTAGGATGAACTCGACTGTCGACACGGCTGCATAAACAATATAATTACTGATTAGAGGGTCGACATACCAAGAGAGTTATCGAAACGACCGTTCTACGGAATTTACTTCCAGGTAGTCCTATACGTTCTTTGTCCGATCAGTATGCGACTCGAGTCCGGATCGGTCGAACGTCAGGTCGCTTCGCATCCGTTCTCGTATTCCAGAAGACGATAGTACAGCTGTACGATAATTTTGGAATCGAGTCGGAGATAACGTCTGTCTGTATTGTATTATTTTACAATATTACCTATCCAGATGTGTATCAAAAATAGAGAATATACGGATGTCGAGTCGTCGGCGTCGTTTCACCGGCTCTGGGCTATCGGTGGGAGCCGACGGCTTCAGAGATTCACCGGTCGCTCCTCGTCGGCGGCCCGGTGTATCGCCTCGATGATCCGCATATCGGCGAGCCCGTGGCGGCCGTCGGGATAGATATCGGCGTCGGTCAGCACGCGGTCCGCGAAGTAGTCGAACACCTCCCGAACCTCCCGCTGGGCGTCGAACTCCCCGTGTTCGATTTCGACGGAGACATCGCCGCGGGAGCATTTCAGGGTCGCCTCGCCGTGGAACGCCGGATCGAGTTCGATCGTTCCCTCGGTTCCGGTGAGTTTCAGGTGGGTGTCCTCGTGAGCGCGCTGGCTCGAGGTCGTGATCACGTGGACGTCGTCCTCGAGCAACAGCGCGGAGGAAGCGCGTTCGTCGGGGACGTCGTCGAACGCCTCGTGATGGGAAGTCATCTGCGAGGAAACCCGCACGGGCTCTCGTCGAAGCAGGTATCGTGTCGTGTTGATCGAGTAGATGCCCAGATCCATCACGGAGGTTCCGTAGCCGGAGAGGTCGGGATCGAGGCGCCACTGGTCGTGATCGGGATTCATCTCGAGCAGGGGCTGGCCGTTCGCGCCGTAGACCGAGACGGGCTCGCCGAGAAAGCCCGACTCGACGAGCTCTCTCGCTCGACGGACGGCGGGTTCGGTCTGCATGCGGTAGGCGATCATCAGGGGGACGTCGCCGTCCTCGCAGGCCTCGACCAGCCGTTCGGCCCGCTCGACGGTCGCCTCCATCGGCTTCTCGCAGAGCACCGCCTTTCCGAGGTCGGCCGCCGTCTCGGCGTACTCGAGGTGGAAGGCATTCGGCGTGCCGACGTAGACGGCGTCGTAGGCGTCGCTGGCGGCTCCGTCGTGGTACTGGTCGTAACTGATCCCACGCTCGACGTCGTTCTCCTCGGCGAGCCGTTCGGCCTTCTCGGTCGAACTGCTGACCAGCACCGAGACCTCGCCGAGGTCGGAGTTCTCGATTGCCGGAATCGCGACGTCGACCGTCCACCAGCCGAGTCCGATCAGTGCGTATCGGACGGTTCCCTCCTCGGTAGTCTGCCAGTCCCGCTCGTCGTAGCCGTCGATCCAGTCGTGCATTCACCGAAAAGGTACTCGGAGGAGGAATAAAACTCCTCACCCGTCGCCGACGACGAGCACCGGTCGCGTCGCGAGCCTGACGACGGCGTCGACGGTGCTCCCGAGCAGGGCCCCCTTGAACTTCGACCGTCCGCGGCTGCCGACGACGATCGCGTCGACCCCGCAGTCGTCGGCGTAGGTGACGATTTCCTCGTGAGGAACGCCGACGCGAACGGCCGTCTCGACCGGGACGGCGGCCGCTTCGGCCCGCTCCTCGAGGGTTGCAAGCGACGTCTCGGCCCGCTCCCGGAGGTGGCGTTCCACCTCGCCCGGATCGACGATGGCGTTGTCGTACTCGGTTCGGGTCTCGACGACGGCGACGCCGTACAGCGTCGCCTCGAGCCGGTCCGCGAGATCGATCGCGTGTTCGACGGCCACCGACGCCGTCTCGCTGCCGTCGGTCGCGACGAGGATCGAGTCGTACATACCCTCGAGTACGGTCGGCGGGACAAAAGAGACGAGGGTCGCCTCGAGGGGAAGGGGGCTACCGGTTTCGCTTCGGCATCGTCGAGTGGCGCTTGACCGCGTTCATGTCCGCCCGTCTGTTCGGCGGCGGCGCCATCGTCGAGTACCGGGACGACTCGCTCGAGCCGAGTCCGTCGTCGTCGGAGCCCAGTAGGCCGTCGTCATCGTCGTCATCGTCGTCTTCCTCGTCCTCGTCATCGTCCAGCAGGCCATCGTCATCCTCGTCTCCATCGTCGTCATCCTCGTCGGAATCCAGAAGCTCCCCGGCGGAGTCGAGGAGTCCGTCCTCCTCGTCCTCGTCCGACTCGTCGTCAGCCCCCGCTGCCGCCAGCTGGTCCCGGACCGACTCGAGGTCGGCGCCGAACTCCTCGACCGACGAGCCGACGGCGTCCCGGAGGCGCTCCTCGAGTTCGTCGGTTGCACTCCCGTCGTCCGCCGCTTCCTCGTCGTCCGTCGTTTCCTCCTCGTCGCCGTCTTTTGACTCGTCCGTCGTCTCCTCGTCGTCTTCGTCCGCCGACTCGTCTTCGGTGTCGCTTCGGTCGTCCGCTTCGTCGGCGTCCTCATCGTCGCCGTCCTCGGTCGCCTCGCGGAGCCCGTCGATGACGGTCTCGAGCTCCCCTTCCGCCTCGCGGTCGCCGAGCTTCGCGAGCCGGACCAGTCGCCGGAGTTCCTCGACGCGTTCGGGCTCGCCCTTGGTGATCGCCTCGGGGACGGTCTCGGGTTCGGTGCCGTCCTCGAGCGTGCCCAGTCCGACCGCCTCGAGCAGCTCGCGGGGGTCGGTCGACTCGAGGAGATCGGCCGCCTCCTCGGAGAGCTCGAGCAGGTCGTCGTCGGCGCCGTCGCCGTCGTCGTCCGGAACGGCGAGCGCCCCGCTCTCGGTGCTGGCCTCGTCGAGAATCTCCGTAATACGGTCGTAGAGTTCGTCAGTCATGGTTCTAGATCGGGATCGGGTGAAAGCCCGGATTCGGTGCCGAGGGGATTACGACGACTCGTCGGGTTCGTCGTCCGCCTCGGACTCGCCGTCGTCGTCGGCTTCCTCGTCGGCGACCGCCTCGATGATCTCGTCGGTCATCTCCTCGCGGCTGAGGTTCGCCTTGACGCCGACGTCCTTGGCGACCGACTGCAGGTCCTGGTACGACATCACGCCGAGGAAGTCCTCGAGGGTCTCGCGTCGCAGGTTCTCGAGTTCCTCGACCGACGGCTCCTCCGGAGCCTCGTCCTCATCGCCGTCTTCGTCGGCGGCGTCCTTGTCGCTTTCGTCGCCGTCGGTCTCGTCTTCCTCGTCAGCGGCTTCCTCGTCAGCGGCTTCCTCGTCACTTTCGTCCTCCGCTTCGTCGTCATCGTCGTCGGAATCAAGAAGATCATCGGCGGAGTCGAGGAGTCCGTCCTCTCCGTCTTCGGCCTCGCCCTCTGACTCCGACTCGTCCTCCGACTCGCCGTCGGTGAGCGCACCGGTTGCCGACGAGAGGGCGTCCTGGCCGACGACGCTGGCGATCGCATCACGGATCGCCGTCCGGATCGCGGCCACCAGATCCGAGACGAGCTCGCGGAGGCTCTTTCCGTTCTCGATCCCCTTCCGGAGGGTCTCCTGGATATCGCGACCGATCGTCGCGCCGAGTTCGCGTCCGAGCTGTTCGCCGAACTGTCTGCCGACGGCCGCACCGACCTCGCCGCCGTCGAGGTTGTCCTCGAGGCTGCCGTCGCCGAGCAGATCGGCGACGTCGACCTGTTCGGTAACCTCGTCGGTGACCATCTGCTTCAGCCCGGAGTCCTCACTCATCGCGCTCACCTCGAGTCGCTCGGTGTGGAGAACTCGGTGTCACGGCTACTCCCCTCCGTCCTCCGAGTCGTCCTCGCTCTCGTCGTCGCCATCATCGGCATCGTCTTCACCCTCACTTTCGTCCTCGTCTCCGTCGTCGGTCTCCTCCTCGTCGCCTTCGTCCTCGGCGTCCTCGTCTTCGGATTCGTCGCTCTCGTCGTCCTCGTCACCGTCTTCGGTCGTCTCTTCGTCCTCGTCCTCCTCGCCCGCACTGATCAGCTCCTCGACGACGAGGTCGCCGATCGTGCGACCGACCTGTTCGCCGATCTTGCGGCCGATGATCGCACCGATCAGCCCGCCCAGCGTCTCCCCGATGGGCTCGTCCTCGCTGATCTCGTCTTCCCACTGGGTTCCCTCGACGAGCTCGTCGAGTTCGAGATTCTCGGTGATCTTGTCGTAGTCGAGCTGTTCCGTCAGCGACTGGGATTCCTCACTCATTGTTATGCGCTCGCCTCCGCCTCGCCTTCCTGTTCGTTCGATTCCTCGTCGCCCTCGAGCTGGTCGATCAGCGCCTGGAGGACCTCACGGACGACCGTGGCGATGAACTCCTCGACGGGCAGGTCCGGAATCAGCCCGCGCATGCTGTCGGTCATCGTCTCGATGGCCGACGAGATCCGACCCTGCGCGTCCTCGTCCTCGCCTTCGCCGTCGTCCTCCTCGCCCTCGGCATCCTCCTCGTCGCCCTCCTCGTCACCGCCCAGAAGCGCGCTGACGAACTCGCGGGGCTTGCTCACGAGCGACGTCAGCGCCTCCTGCGAGCGGTCGACGACCGAGGAGATCGCCTCGGCCGGACGCGAGAGCAGGTCCTGGACGCCACCGAGCAGCTCCTGGGAGCCGTCGAGCAGTCCGGAGACTGCGGACAGCAGGTTGCCGAGCAGGTTCCCCTCGCCCGGACGCGCCGAGAGGTTGAGCACGACGGGGTCGAGGTTGACCTCGAGTCCGAGCAGGTCGAGGAACAGTCCGTCGAGGTCGAGGTGGAGGACGTTCGTCGCGTCGTCGTCCTCGTAGGAGTCTTCGGCGCCCTGCTCGTGGCCTACCGGCTCCTCTTCGTCCTCTTCGTCCTCTTCGTCTTCCTCGTCTTCCGCCTCTTCGGCTTCTTCGTCTTCAGCCTCCTCGTCCTCTTCTTCGGCCTCCTCTTCCTCGTCTTCGTCCTCTTGGGCTTCCTCGTCTTCGTCCTCTTGGGCTTCCTCGTCCTCGTCTTCAGCCTCCTCGTCCTCTTCAGCTTCTTCTCCGTTCTCTTCGGCTTCTTCTTCCTCGTCTTCAGCCTCCTCGTCCTCTTCTTCGGCTTCCTCTTCCTCCTCTTCCTCCGGCAGTTCGTCCTCGCCGCCGTCGGTCATCACTCGTCGCGGTTCGCCCTCGTCGTCGGCCAGCGTCGAACGGAAGCCGACGTCCTCGAGTCCGGAATCCGAACGGTCTTCGGAGTCGCCGCGCTCTCTCGTCTCTGTCATTATCTGGAAACACAGATGAGAGTGTTCGTTGTGGTGGTTTGCCTTGCGTATGCGACTCTGGATCAGTTACGGCGACTACACGGTGAATAGAACCTCGACGTCCCTGCAGCGGATTCACTCTCGAGGAGTGACCGCTCCGACGACGAGAGCGTACTCACCGCGCGTCAGTCCCTCGTCGTGGCAGGTAACCGGTTCCTCGATCGCCGCGACCGTCCCGTCCCCGACGGCCGCCGCAGTAGCGATCCCCTCGAGCCGATCGCTCCCGATCGGCCCGGACTCGAGATCGAATCG
>NZ_JBLRWX010000071.1:0-19679 GCF_047921035.1 Natronococcus sp. | reverse complement strand
TTACTGTAGTCAATTACCGCCGATCGCCGACCCCGTTCTGGCGATCGGCGGTAAATAGTTACAGCAATCCGTATCAGACGACCCGTCTCAGCTGACGGTGACGCGCCAGGTCGTCGACCGGGCACGGCCCCACTTCTCGATGTCGACCTCGTCTGACTTCTCGGCGAGATGGGGGAGGCGGGCGCCAACCTGCTTCGACGAGAGGCCGATCGCCTCCGCGATGTTTTTCGCCCGGAAGTACTGCTCGCCGCGGGCGGCGCTCTCCCGGAGGTACGAGAGAATACGCTGCTCTTCGTCGGAGTAGTTCGTCATCGTCCGTACAGGTCCTAGGTCGTCGTCGGTATTAACGTTTGATGGCGGCTCTCGAGGGACGGTATCGAACGACATGTCGGTCGGCCCGTCAGTCCCAGTAGAGGTGGATGGCGACGACCGCCAGCGAGCTAAACAGCATCGCGCCGGCAAAGCCCCACGCGGCTTCGATATCCGGGGCGCCGACCAGCATGCCGAGCGCGCCGATGGTTGCCACCGCACCGAGTGCAAGCGCCAGTCCCAGGCCCTTGTCCGTCGACTCCGATTGCGTAGCCATGCTCGAGGGTTCCGAGTGGCGTCGCTTAATTGCTTTCATTCGCGCAAGCGGACGGGTAGGCCGCGTTCGGGCCGCCGACACCGGGGTGGGACTATCCGCCGACGGAGGCGTCGAGGTGACGAACCAGGGAACTGCTCACGAGCTGCTGGACGACGTAGAAGGCGGTGATGCTGGCGACGATCGTCCCCCCGCCCAGCACCGCGCCGATCATCACCGAGACGCTCATGTTCTTCATCGAACTCGAGAACAGCACGGTGACGCAGTCGTCCTGTCGCATCCCGCGTGCGTACAGCCCGTACGCGACCGCCGCGCTGAGACCGATCGCCGCGGCCCCGATCGCGCCGACGAACGCGAGCTGGGAGGGCGAAAGCGAGAGCGTCGAGCCGCCGACGCCGGCGTAGATCAGGGCGCCGATCGTGACGATCGAGAACCCGTCGAGCTGGCTCTCGGAGACCGAGCCCTCGGGGACGACGGACGCGAGCGCGCCGCCCGCGAGGACGATCGCACCGAGTTCGAGGATCAGCTCGGAGGCCGACACCTCGACCGCCGAGTCGGCGAACAGCGTGATGAGCGAGGGCATGACCAGCGGCGCGAGCAGCATCGAGGCGAGGACGACGATCGTCGTCAGGACCGTGTTCCCGCCGCTCAGACGCGTCCAGATGATCGAGCTCCCGGCCGCCAGCGGCGCCGAGAGGACCACGAGGACGCCCAGCAACATCTCCCCGGAGAGCACCGCGGCGGCGACGGGGTACAGCGCGACCGGAACGAGCAGGTAGAGACAGAGCAAGGAGGCGACGACGGGCAGCGAGACGCGCTGGTCCGCGGCCTCGTCGAGGCTGAATCCGTAAAATCCGGTAAAGATCAGCCCCGCGACGAGCACCGGTAGGAGCGGCTGGAGGGGGGCGGCGAGCGTCGGGTAGGCGACGCCCGCGAGCGTGGCGCCGATCACGACCAGGAGCGTGCTTTGCGATCGGACGGCGTTCCGGAGACGGGCGATGTGTCGGACGATGACAGCGAGTATTGGAACGGCCGTATATGTATCTTTTCACTCGACCAATACACGATTTAAATTGGTGAGGAATACTCCTGGACGCCGATCTCGATCCCGGCTCGAGGGAAGGTGCCCCCGACGCGAACGCACAGGGTCGCCGGGACCGAAACAGAGGAGGCGACGGCCGGACGCCGACGGACCGCACTCCGGAGGCCGATCAGCTGATCGTCGTGTGCTCGGACTCCTCGTTGAGCGCGAGGTTCGCCGAGATCTCGGCGTTTCGCATCGCGTACTGGGCGGTCTGCTGGAGGCTGACCAGCACCTCGCGAACCCGCAGCAGGTCCTCGTTGGCCATCTCGGGGAGTTCGGCGAGGATCTCGTCCTCGCGGTCGGCGATCTCGTGAAACAGCGACCGGACCTCGTTGGACTTGTCGTAATCCCGCTCGACGGCGGCCTCGACCGCCAGCGAGGTGATCTCGTCGACCGTCTCGTTCAGCTCCCGGATGTCGCGCATGACGGAGCTATCGATGTCGAGGGTGTGGCCCTCGGTCTCCATGACGATGTCCGCGATGTCCTCGGCGTTGTCGGCCGTCAGCTCGAGGTTCTTCGCGATCGAGCGGTAGCCGATCAGCGGGAAGCCGCTGTTGAGCCCGACCGCCCGCGCGAGGTTCGGGTTCTGGTAGGCGGTGAAGATCAGGCGCAACAGGAGCACGAAGATCTTGTTGGCCTGCCGTTCGCGGTTCAGGGCCCGCTGAGCGAGATCCGGGTTGCCGTGAGCCAGCGCCTTGATCGCCTCGCCGCGCATCGTCCGTCCGGTTCGCTCGAGGCGCTCGAGGAGGTTGTCGAGAGTGAAGTCCTCGGGGTCGACCGAGCAGCGGATCGAGATGTTCTCGGGGGTCTCCTCGATTACGCCCAGCCCCATCAGCTGGGTTTCGGCCTGGTAGACCGCGTTGATGTGTTCGGACTCGAGGGCGCCGTCCTCACACTGGATTCGGATCACTCGCCGGCCGAGGACGTACTGGGCGACGATCGCCCGCTCGACGGCGGCCGCGTCGAGGTTGTCGACGTGGATCGTCGCCTCCGTCTCCTCGGTGTTGGCCGACTCGGGCATCACCGTCAGCGTTCCCTTGCCGCTGGTCCGAATCGTCACCTCGTCGCCCTTCTCGACGTCGTGTTCGGATGCCCACTCCGCAGGAAGGGTCATCGCAAGCGTCGACGGACCGAGTCGCTGCACTTTCCGCGTTTCCATGTGCCGGGATAGGCTAGAGGACACCTTAATCCTGACTATACACACAGTATATTCGCACCCGATAGTAATATCGTTGTCATAGAACCCGTCGAAGGGGGTGCTCCTTAAACAACCTTCACGAGCCGCGTCGTGAACCGTCCCGTTCGCACCTTCATCCAGCCACGCAACTCCTCGTCGAGTTCGTCGTCGTCGGTGTCGACCCGGAGCGCGTCGATCGCGTCCAGCTTCTCGCCGGCGGCGACGACCGCGATCTCGTCGGCCCGCTCGATGACGGCGGGCGAGAGCTGGTGGTTGCCCCGCCCGAAGACGAACCCCTGGCCGCCGATCGGCGAGACGACGATCGTGGCGGGATCCTCGAGGACCTCGAGGAGCTCCGCTTCCGCGGCGTCGCGCGCGAGCACCTCGCCGTCGCGCCAGACGTCGACCCCGAGCGGGGAGGCGTCGATCCCGAGTTCGGCCTCGATCGCTCCCACCGTCCCCCCGGGCCCGAACACGTAGGTCCGGCCGTCCTCGATTTCGCGAGCGAAGCCGGCCGCCAGCGATTCGGTGCTGCCGCTCGAGACCTGCTTGCCCGACTGGACGTCCGGCGCGACCGGCACCGGGACGACGGCCCGTAGCTCGGAGCGAACCTCGCCCTCTCGGTAGGCCGCCTCGTCGATGTCGTTGACCTCGCGGGGTTCGACCGCGTCGAAGCCGGCCGCGATCCGGCCGGCGTCTCTGGGGGTGACGGCGAACACCGAGGAGTAGATTTTGACCCCCGCTGGCACGCCGAGCATCGGCGTTTCGTTACTCCGCTCCTCGAGCACCTCGGCGACGTCGACGGCCGTCCCGTCGCCGCCGACGAACAGGACGAGATCGACCCCTCGCTCGAGAAACACCCGGACGGCCGCCCGCGTGTCCCCGGCGGTCGTCTCGGCCTCGCCGGGATCAGCTGGCGGTCCCTCGGTCGAGTCGTTCCAGGGATCGTAGACGACCTCGGGATCGAGGCCGGCGTCTCGAGCCGCGTCCTCGCCCATCGGCCCCGCGGCCGTATACACCGTCAGGTCGTCGGCTTCTCGGGACAGCACCTCGAGTGCCCGACGCGCCCGCTCGGGCGCCCGCGTGGTCGCGCCGCGCTGTCGAGCCTCCGCGACCTTCCCGTCGGTTCCCTTCAGTCCGACCCGCCCGCCCATACCGGCGATCGGGTTGACGACGACGCCGATCGTGTCCATAGCGAGCCTTCGGAGGCGGCGACCAAAGGCATGTGGCTTTTCACCGAACGACACGTTTTCTGAAAGACTAAGAGGGATCGGAACCGACCGCGAGACATGAACGAACTGATTGCCGTCGTGCTCGAGGCCGAACCGACGCTTCCCATGGATATCGTCGGCTGGGGAACGCTCCTGCTGAGTCTCGCCGTGACGATCGTCTGGATGGCGTACCTCTACCGATAGCCGTCCGCTCCCCGCCGCTCGCTACTCCTCGACCGTCTCCACTCGCTCGCGGAGCCACGCCGTCGCCGCCGTGACCGTCTCCTCGTCGGGGCCGGAGAGTTCGAGCCTGACCGACTCGCCGGGGTAGCTCCCCACCGAGACGTCGAACTCCTCGCGGAGCGCCTCGAGTCGATCGAGCAGCGCGCTCTCGGGTTCGTCGGCGACGACGGTCCCCCGGTACACTCGAGTTCCCGCGAACTCCTCGGCGACCGTCTCGAACATCGCCCGCATCTCGGCGGGAACCCCCGGAAGGACGTAGACGTTCTCGAGGACCGCGCCGGGTGCGACCCCCGCCTCGTTGTGCAGCGGCCGCGAGCCCGCCGGCAGGTCGGCCGTGCCCGTCGTGAGATCCGCCCGCGAGTAGCCGTGCTCCTCGAGCCACTCGAGGGCGGTCTCGTCGGTCTCGAGTTCGCGGTCGAACGTCGCCGCGATCCCCTCCATCGTGACGTCGTCGTGAGTCGGCCCGAGCCCGCCCGTGACGACGACCGCGTCGTAGGCCTCGCTGTAGTCGCCGACGACGGTCGAGATGTCCTCGACCCGGTCGGGCACGGTCGTCACGCGTTCGACGGTCACGCCCCGGTCCGCGAGCCGCTCGCAGAGCCAGGTGGCGTTGGTGTTCGTCGTCCGTCCGGCGAGCAGTTCGTCCCCGACGGTCACGACCGCGACGTTCATATCGTAGCTTTCGAACCGACGGTTCAAATGGGTCCCGCAACCCGTCGATCTCCGTTCCCGCTCACAGGAAAAGAAAACCGTTCAGCCGACCCACGACACTCGCTGTCGCTACGCGGCGTCCTCGACCGTCGCGACGACCTCGTCGGCGTCGAGGGGATCCTCGACCGCCTCGTCGTCGACGAACACCGTCGGCGTGCGGTCGACGCCTCGGTCGTCGGCGGCCTCCCACTCGGCGGCCAGCGTCGGGTAGTAGGTCCCCTCCTCGAGGGCGTCAGCGACGACCGAGGAATCGACGTCGACCGCCGCGTCGGCGATTTCGACCAGCTCCTCGTCGCCAGCCGTCCCCGCGTCCATCACCGCGCGCTTGTAGTCGAAGAACTCTCCTGGATCGTCGTCGGTTCCGGTCGCCGCCTGGACCGCACGGGCGGCGTTGGCCATCGGAACCGACCGGTCCTCGTCGGCCGGCAACGGGAAGTCGTGGTGGCGGTAGGTTGCCCCGTCCTCGAGGACGCGGGCCTCGAGTTCCGGAAAGACGTCGGCCTGGAACTCCTGGCAGCTCGGACAGGCGAGATCCTCGTAGACGTCGATCGAAACGTCGCCCGAACCGATCGTCGGCGTCGGAAGCTGGTCGGCGTCGGGCTCGACGTCCTCGAGTTCGTCGGGAAGCGACGCGCTAAAAATCGCCGTGCAACCCGCGATCGCGACCGAACCGGTCGCGGCAGTAGCAGTGAGAAACGAGCGGCGGTTCATTCGGCAATCGCTACGGAGAGCGGACTGTTATGGATACCGTTTCTGCGCGGTCGACCGCGAAAACGTCCGCTCTCGAGGGCGACGATCGACGCGGTTCGAGGCGCCGGTCAACCGGGCATCCCGACGACCTCGAGGGTCACGACGCCAGCGGCCGCGAGCAGCGCCAGCACGACGACGACGGTGAGCCAAGCGATACCCGACACCTTCGCCGCATCGACCCAGTCGGCCGGGTAGCGGTGGCGGACCGTCGCGACGTAGACGAAAAACAGCGCGAGCTGGCCCAGAACCGGCACCCAGCCGAACAGCAGTCCCCCGCCGACCAGGACGACGGCACCGAGCAGCCCCGTGACGACCGCGTTGAGACGGTCGTCCGATCCGAGGACGAGCCGCGCGCCGAGGTAGACCCCCAGCCCGCCGGTCGCGAGACTGACGACGAACGTGGTGACGAATACCATACGCCGTCCGTGTTCCGCGGCGGCTGGTAGTGAGAATATCGCCTGCACGTGCCCGATCGGGGTCGGAGACGACGGCTCATACGGATTGCTGTAACGATTTACCGGCGCAACCGCCGCACGGGTCGCGGTTGCGCCGGTAATGACTTACAGTAAACCGTATCAGAACACCGGCGTCGTCAACACGAGCGCGTCGACGAGGATCGCGACCAGCACCGCGCCGAGGAACGCGTTCGAAGCGTGGAACGCCCGAAACGCTGCGGATTCGGTCTGTTCGAAGTGGAGCACGACGGCCGCCCAGAGGAAGATCCCGCCGAAGACGACGACGGTCGCCGCGTACAGCGCACCGAGTTCGGTGATCCAGGCCAGCGCCACGGTTCCGGCGAGCGTCGCGGCGATGTAGTAGACGATGTGTTTCCGGGTCTCGGTCTCGCCCCGGACCACGGGCATCATCGGGAATCCGCCGCGGGCGTAGTCGTCCTTGTACGCCAGCGCGAGGTTATAAAAGTGCGCCGGCGTCCAGAGGAAGATGACGCCGGCGAGCGCGAGCCCGGGGAGGCCGATCTCGTTGGTGACTGCGGCCCAGCCGATCAGGGCCGGGAGCGCGCCCGCGGCGCCGCCGATAACCGTGTTCTGGACGGTGTTGGGTTTGAGCAACAGCGTGTAGACGACGCTGTAGAAGATAATCGCGGCGAGACCGAGCGCGGCCGCGAGCGCGTTGATCGTCAGGAAGACGGCCATCGAGGCCGCCGACAGGAAGAAGCCGAACAGCAGGGCGTTACGAACCGGGATCAGGTCGGTCGCCAGCGGCCGATCGGCCGTGCGGGACATCCGCTGGTCGACGTCGCGCTCGAGGACGTGGTTGAACGTTCCGGAGGCGCCGATCGCGAGGACCCCGCCGCCGAGCGTGGCGACGATCGTGTAGCGATCGAGCGCGGGGCCGGCGGCCAGGGCCATCCCCGCGGCGGCGACCAGACAGAGCAGCCACATCAGGCGGGGCTTCATCATCTTGAAGTACGCGAAAGCGGTCAGCCGGGCGCGGGCGAGCCGGCTCGAGGGAAGCGTTCGGCCACCCTCTGCCGCCGTGGCCGGCTCGGGATCGATCGGCTCCGGGGGCTCCATGACGTCGTCCTCGCTACCGGTCGCCAGCTCGAGGTCCCAGGCGAGCGCGAGGACGACGGCCGTGAAGATCACGACCCCCAGCGTGAGGTGGAGTCCGGGAACGATCGCGGCGGGGCCGAGCGTCGCGGTCGCGGCGCCAACGCCGACCTGGACGACGTAGAGGGCACCGCCGGCGATCAGGGCGGCCGTAACGCGGCTCGAGGCCGTTCCGAACAGGGCGGCGACGGCGGAGGCGGCCACGAGCAGGCCGACGAGGACGGCGGCGATCCGGTGGCCCCAGGCGATCGCCAGATCGGTCTGGCTTAGCGGATCGACGGGCGCGTGGCAGGTCGGCCACGTCGAACACGCCGTCGCCGCGTTGGTGATCGACGTCGTGGCTCCGATGATCAACAGCAGGTAGACGCCGAGCGCGGTCGCTGCGAGCAGTGCTGAGAAGCGACGACGCGTCCGAATCGGACGAGGGAACGGGTCGGTTGCCACGGCTATTTTCGTCTACACCGTTCGACTCTGCGTATTTAGGGTTCCCGCTTTTTTCGCCGTCGAACCCGCTCGCTCGAGCCCGTTCGGGTTCCGGCCGAACAACTGCGGTACCCGCTTACATCCCCATGTCCGCGGCTGCACTCGGGATCGGCAGCTCGCGGGGCGAAACGCCGAGTAGCTCGCCGACGTGATCGAGCGCCACGTCGAACCCGTAGTAGCGCTCGAGTTCGTCGCCGTCCGCCGTCGGCCGCACCTTCAGCATGGCGTACCCCTCGAGGTTCTGGGCGATCGCCGCGGTCGAGCCGGCTCGGGCCCCCGCAGCCGCGTCGGTCGTCTCGAAGGAGAGCCGTCGCTCGCCGTCGGTCTCCTCGTAGCTGGCCCTGATTCCGCTGGCCTCGGCAGTTCGGTCGCCGTCGGTCATACCGCCATCTGCGGGGCCGACCACCGGGAAGCTGTCGGTTTCGACGACGACCGACACCGCTTTCGGGTCGCTCGCGAGAGGGAAGGACGTGTCAGTCGCGACACCGAACGGGACCGCGACCGACGGAGCCCCCCTCGAGCCGATCGAGACGGTTCGGCTCACCCGGCCGATCGCCGTCGGATTGGTCCTCGTCTCGGTCGTCGGCTTCTTCGCGTCGGCCTACGCGTTCGGCGCCGTCCTCGCCGCGATCTACGGGGCGTCCCTCGAGCCGATCGTTCTCTCGACCGCCACGCTGTCGTACGGCGCCCCGACCCTGCTCGGCGCGGTCGGACTCGGGCTGTTCGCGGTCGTCGCCCACGAACTCGTCCACGGGCTGTTCATGGCCCGCTACGGCGACTCGCCGTCCTACGGGGTCGGCGTTTCGCTCGTCTTTCCATACGCCTACGCTCGAGGGGGCGCCGCCAGCTACGGCCGAAACCAGCTTCTGATCGTCCTCCTGGCGCCCCTCGCGGTCGTCACCGCGGCGGGGCTGGTCGCGACGGCGATCCGTCCGTCTCCGATCTGGATCGTCCCGCTGGCGGTCAACGCGGCGGGTTCGGTCGGCGACCTCTGGATGGCGCTCGCACTCTGGCGGTATCCGGCCGACGTGCGCGTCGGCGATCACCCGCGAGCGGGCGCTCGAGGGTTCGGGATCTACGCCCCCGAAGGCGCGGACGGGTCCGAACGGGACCCCGCCGAACGACGTCCCGGACCCGAGTTCCTCTCGCGGACCGCCGTCGGCACCGCGGGAACGGCGGTCGCGCTCGCGGCGATCCTGGTCGGGCTGGTCTTTCGATCGCTCGCGGTCGGCACGGGAACCGTCGTCGTCGACCTCGGCGGGTGGACGCTGCTTCGCCACGAGCTACACGCGGGAATCGTCGTCCTCGAGGTCGGCTCCCGGTATCTCGCCGCAATCGCCGTCGGCGGGGGGTTCGTCTGGGCGCTCGCCGACACCGTCCGTGTCGGGTTCGCGAAACCGTAACGCTCGAGCGAGCGCGGATCGACCGATCGGTATGAGCAAGTGGCTCCAGAGTGGTCGCCGGCGGGATCTCTGCTTCCTGCTCGCGGCCGAGGGCGAACTGCGCGGCCAGCAACTCAAGTCCCGCCTCGAGTCCCACTACGACGACCGCCTCGAGCCCAAATCGTTCTACGGCTCCCTGTCGGCGCTGGTCGAGGCCGGCTTCGTCGAGAAGCGAACGGAGGGACTCCACGACGTCTACGCCCTGACCGAGGCGGGAGACCGGCGGGTCCGCGAGCACGGCGAGTGGGTGCGGGCGTGTCTCGAGGGGACGGCCGAATAGCATATATGACTGATCGTCTAGAGGTAAGCATGGTTGACACTCGTCTGAAGCGACAGTTAAACGCGATCATCCTGCTGCTCGTGATTCTCGTGGGCGCCGCGCTGGGTCTGGCGACCGCGCTCGGTTCGGACGCGATCCTCGGATCGGTGTTCGCGGCAGCGATCCTGGCCGCCGTAACGATCCCCTACGCAATGACGACGCCGAGCGCGGGCGCGGGCGAGGACGCGAAGACAAGCACCGACTGACGAGAGGGGCTACTCCTCGAGGACCTGGTCGCCGATCGTGTTCCGCAGCACTTCGCTCGTCCCCTCGTAGATCTCGTTCAACTTGGCGTCGCGGTAGAATCGCTCGGCGGGGAAGTCCTTGGTGTAACCGTAGCCGCCGTGGATCTGGATGCCCTCGTTTGCGACCTCGCGGCTCACCTCGGAGGCGTAGAGCTTGGCCTGCGCGGAGGCTTTGATGTAGTCCTCGCCGCGGATCTTTCTGTCCGCAGCCTTGTGCATGAGTAGCTTCGCGGCCTGGATCTTCGTGTCCATGTCCGCGAGCTTGTGTTTGATCGACTGGAACTCGCCGATCGGCTGGTCGAACTGCTCGCGTTCGTTGGCGTACTCTCGAGCCTCGTCGAGGGCCGCGCGAGCGATACCGACGCCGCGGGCCGCGATGGTGATCCGTCCCCCATTGAGGGTCTTCAACGCCTGGACGAACCCCTCGCCCTCCTCGCCGAGCAGGCGGTCTTCGGAGATCCGAAGGTCGTCGAAGCGCAGTTCGGCGGTCGGACAGCCCTTATCGCCGAGTTTCTCCTCCGTCCCCTCCACGATGAAGCCGTCGTCCTCCTCGGGACGGACGACGAACGACGAGATCCCCTTGTTGCCCGCGTCGGGGTCGGTCTTGGCGAAGACGGTGACGGTGTCGGCGACCGAGCCGTTCGAGATCCAGAGCTTGCCGCCGTCGATAACGTATTCGTCGCCGTCCTTCTCAGCGGTCGTCTCCATCGCCGGGACGTCGCTACCCGCGCCGGCCTCCGAGAGCGCGAACGCGCCGACGTCGCTGCCTTCGGCCAGCGGCATCAGGTACTCCTCCTTCTGGGCCTCGTCGCCGAACTCGTAGAGCATGTTTCCGGCGAGCGAGGTGTGGGCGGCGACGACCGTTCCCAGCCCGCCCGAGCCTCGCGAAATCTCCTCGAGGCCGATCGCGTAGGAGTGGTAGTCCAGTCCGGCGCCGCCGTACTCCTCGGGGAACGGCATCCCCATCAGCCCCAGTTCGGCCATCTCGTCGACGAGGTCGGCGGGGAACTCGTCGTCGTGATCGATCTCGCTCGCGACGGGGACGACCTCCTCGTCGACGAACTCCGAGACCATGTCCCGAATCTGGCGCTGCTCGGCCGAGAGTGCAAACTCCATACGCAGATATTGCGAGGTTGATTATTTATTATTGTCTCTCCGGTCGAGCGGCAACTCCGAGCGCATCGTTCGGCGTTTCCGGGCGCCGAGCCGACCGCTCCGGACGGGTTCGATGACCGGTCGGCTCCGCGAGAACTCGTAACGGAACGACGCGCCGCGACCGCGGCGCTTTTCCGGGATGGGAACGAAACCGTATCGAGTAGATGACAACGGGCCAGCCTGAAACAAACCTCGATGCCGACCTCGAGTGGTGCTACGAGGCGGTGCACGGGGTCTCTCGGACCTTCTCGATCACGATCGATCGTCTCGACGAACCGATGGCGAGACACATTTGTCTCGGCTATCTCCTCTGTCGGGTCGCGGATACGATCGAAGACGCGGGTCACATTCCTCCCGAGACCCAGACCGAGCTGTTGAGCGCGTACGACCGACTGCTCGACCCCGCGGACCCGCTCGAAGTCGCGGAGTTCATGGCCGACGTCGAGCCCTGGCTCCCCGAGGATCCGAACGCGGACTGGGAGGTCGTCGCCGAGACGCCCCGCGTGCTACGAACGTTCGAGGCCCTCGACGAGGAGCCCCGCGAGATCATGCGCGAACCGGTCCGCGAACTCGTCGACGGGATGGCGATGTTCACCGATCGGTACGCCGACGAGGGCGGCCTGCGCCTGCAGACCCTCGAGGAGCTCGAGGAGTACTGCTGGTACGCCGCCGGCACGGTCGGCACTCTGATCACCGGGCTCGTCGCCCGCAGCGCCTCGCCCGACCGGGCCGAGGAGATGCGCAAGAACGCTCGCTCCTTTGCCCTCCTCTTGCAGCTGGTCAACATCGCCAAGGACGTCGAGAGCGACTACCACGAGGAGAACAACGTCTACCTCCCCGAGGAGTGGCTGGCCGAGGAGAACGTCGACGTCGAGGCCGTGACCGCGCCCGACAACCAGCGCGGCGTCACCAACGTCATCCAGCGAGTGACCGGCCGCGCGGAGAACTACCTCGACGACGCCCACCGCTACCTCGAGGTCGTCCCCGAGCGCCACGGCAACCGGCTCTCGGCCTGGGCGATCCCCTACCTGCTCGCGGTCGGCACCTTGCGGGAACTCCAGGAACGACCCGAAGACGTCGTCCGCGAGGGCGACGTGAAGATCTCCCGCGCGGAGGTGTTCGCCGTCATCCAGCAGTTCGAGGACGGCGTCTCCCGCGCTCAGCTGCAGGATCTCCGCCGGGAGATCGCCGAAAAGCCGCTGCACCGCTAACAGGGCCCGACCCGCGTTTCCAGTCCGCCGGTCGCCGTTACGACCAGCGCGACGCGTGCGCAATCCGGCCCCCAGCCCGCCCCCTCGAGTCGCTCGGTGATCTCGCTGGCCCGGATCTCGAGCGTCTCACCCTCGTACTCGGCGCTGACGGTCCACTCGGCTGCGCTCTTCAACCACCGGCCCGGAAGGTGGGTCGGCCCCGCCTCGCCCGCCGGCGCCAGCCGGACCGTTCGGTGGGCTTCGATCCCGTTTCCCTCGACGGCGAACTGGAGCGTGAGGGAGTCAGCGGTCTCGTTGACGGCCTCGAGCGGTCGGAATCGGAGGTGGTGTCGCGTCGCGTACCGGTTCCACGCGTATCCGCCAGCGAGGGCCGTCACGGTGCCGGTCGCACCCGCTTCGAGGAGCCGACGACGGCTGTAGCCGGGCATCGATCGTCCGTTCTCGCGGTCTGATAAAAAGCTTGCCGCGCACGCTGCCGGGTCGACGGCTGCTCGTCACTCGTAGTCGTAGAACCCCTCGCCCGTCTTCTTTCCGAGGTCGCCGGCCTCGACCTTCCGCTTGAGCAGGTAGGCCGGTTTGTACCGGTCGCCGAGCTCCTCGTGGAGGGTCTCGGAGGCGTGCAGACAGATATCGAGCCCGATGTGATCGGCCAGCGTGAGCGGGCCCATCGGGACGTTCGTGCCGAGTTCCATGCCGGCGTCGATATCCTCCTTCGTCGCGACCCCCTCGTCGTAGGCCCGGATCCCCTCGTTGATCCAGGGCATCAGAATCCGGTTCGTGACGAACCCGGGTTTGTCGTCGGACTCCCAGGTCGTCTTCCCCAGCTCCTCGGCGAGGTCGTGAGCCAGTTCGGTCGCGTCCTCGGTCGTCTTCTCGCCGACGACGACCTCGACGCCCTCCATGATCGGGACGGGGTTCATGAAGTGCAGGCCGATCACGCGTTCCGGGCGGTCGAGTTCGGCGGCGATCGAGGTGATCGAGAGCGTGCTCGTGTTCGTCGCCAGCAGGACGTCCTCGTCGCAGACTCGCTCGAGTTCCGCGAAGATCTCCCGTTTGACGTCCATTTCCTCGAGGGCGGCCTCGACGACGAGGTCGCAGTCGCCGAGTTCGTCGATGGCCGTCGTCCCCTCGATCCGGCCACGAATCGTCTCGGGATCCTCCTCGAGAGCGTCCCGACTCTCGAGGCGACCGAGGCTGTCCTCGATCGTCTCGAACCCGCTCTCGACGAACTCCCGTTCGATGTCCCGGAGCACGACGTCGTAGCCGGTCGTCGCGGCGACCTGTGCGATGCCGCTGCCCATCGTTCCCGCGCCGACGACGCCGATGCGGTCGATCTGGTCCCGTACCATACGCCCGCCTTCACCCATCGGCATCGTAAACGTGCCGATCGATCGTGTGAATCCGTCGCTCGAGTCGGGTGAAATATAGTAACTATGACATACCCGGGCGAGGACGGTTTCGGACGGTCGTCGGCCGAGAGCGTCGCTTACTACGACTGTAAGTAATTTATATCAGGCAGACCACCAGAGATATATACCGACACGGTGGACCGTCTAACAGATGATTCCGATCGACGACTCTCCGATCGTTCGCGACGGCAAGTCACTGATTCTCGCGATGGACCACGGCCTCGAGCACGGCCCGGTCGACTTCGAGGACGTCCCGGAGAAGCTCGACCCGTCGACGGTGTTCGAGACGGCGACCCACGACGCCGTCACCTGCATGGCCGTCCAGAAGGGGATCGCGGAGGGGTACTACCCCAGCTACGAGGACGACGTCAACCTCCTGTTGAAGGTAAACGGCACCTCGAACCTCTGGATGGGCGAGTACGACTCCGCCGTGAACTGCTCGGTCGACTACGCGGCCGAACTCGGCGCCGACGCTATCGGTTTCACGCTCTACGGCGGTTCGAACCACGAGGTCGAGATGGCCGAGGAGTTCCGCGACGTCCAGGAGGACGCTCGCGAGCACGACCTCCCGGTCGTCATGTGGTCGTACCCCCGCGGCCAGGGGCTGAAAAACGACACCAAGCCGAGCACCATCTCCTACGCGACCCGGCTCGGCCTCGAGCTGGGCGCCGACATCGCGAAGGTCAAGTACCCTGGCGACCCCGAGGCGATGGAACACGCCTGCAGATGTGCCGGCGATATGAACGTCGTCATGAGTGGCGGCTCGAAGACCTCGGACTACGAGTTCCTCTCGACCGTCGAGGCCGCCGTCAACGCCGGCGCGAAGGGACTGGCCGTCGGCCGTAACGTCTGGCAGCGCGAGGACCCCACCCGGCTCCTCGACGCCCTCGAGAAGGTCATCTTCGAGGAGGAGACGGCCGACGCCGCCCTCGAGGAATGACCGGACGCGACGACGGTCGCGCGGTCGACGAGGTAATCGAGACGATCGCCCGGTCGGCGACCGAGATCAGGGAGGGGCTCGTCGGCCGGCGCGAGGACGCCGACGGGACGAACCCGAGCGGGGAGACCCAGGCCGAGGCCGACGTCTGGGCCGACGACCTGCTGGCCGACCGCATCTCGTCGATCGATGGGGTCCGCCAGTACGGAAGCGAGGAGCGCCAGGAGACGATCGACTGCGGCGACGAGGACGGGCTCTCTGTCGGCGTCGATCCCCTCGACGGCTCCTCGAACCTCAAATCGAACAACACGATGGGGACGGTGTTCGGGATCTACGACGAACCCCTTCCCGCGCCGGGAACCTCGCTCGTCGCCTCGGGATGGATCCTCTACGGACCGATCACGACGATGGCGCTCGCCCGAGACGGGGTCGTCGAAAAGTACGAGCTAACGGGCGAGGACCGGACCCTCGTCGACGACGACGTCACCCTCCCCGACGATCCCCTCGTCTACGGCTTCGGCGGGCGCGTCCCCCACTGGTCGGACGAGTTCGAGGCCTACGTCCGCGAGATCGAGTCCGATCCGGACCACAAGCTCCGCTACGGCGGCGCGATGATCGGCGACGTCAACCAGGTGCTCACTTACGGCGGGATCTTCGCCTACCCCGCCCTCGAGGGCAACCCCCGAGGCAAGCTCCGCCTGCAGTTCGAGGGGAACCCGATCGCACACCTCATCGAGACCTCGGGCGGCAGCTCTACCGACGGGAGCCAGTCGATCCTCGAGGTCGAACCGGACGACCTCCACGACCGCGTGCCGCTGCACGTCGGCAACGACGAGCTGATCGACCGCCTCGAGGACGCCCTCGAGTAATCGAGACGCAGTCTAACTTTTTGCTCCCGGAAGGTCGACGTCGCGTTCGGAGACGGACGCGAGCGCCGTGAAACCCCGGACACGCACAGGATTATCCCGCTGCGTCTGGGAGAGCCGTGCAATGAGGGACGCCTACGCCCGACTGGAGCGGGATCTCGACGTCCTCGAGGCGCTGCCGGTGTTCGTCGCCTACAACGCGAACGTCGACGCGATCGTTCGGGTCGACGAGGAGCTGGAATCGTTTCTCGACCGGCCCTCCGACCCCGGGGAGACGACGCCGTCGACGCCGCTCGAGTCGAAGCGGGATCTCGCGGCGGCAATCGCGCGAACGATGGCGGCCGGACACGGCGACGAGATCGCCACGACCGACACGTTCGCCGCCACGCTCGAGTCGGACCTGGAACCCGACACCCAGCAGATGGGCGGCCAGGCGGGGATCATGACGAACCTGCTCACGGCGCTGGGGATGGCACCGATCACGTACACGTACCTGCTCTCCGAGCGACAGCTGTCGATGTTCGACCACCCCGAGGCGGTGCGCTACCCCGTCATCGAGGACGACAGGGTGGGCTACGTCCCCCTGTCCGAGGCCGAAAACGCCGAGCGAACGAAGATCAACTGGGTGTTCGAGTTCGGGGAGGGCGACGAACTCTTCGGGGTGGAGGCGACCGAAGACACTCGGTTCATCGCCGCCTCGAGACCGCCGGAGTTCGACCTTCGAGCCGGGGACCTCGACGGGACGATCGATCAGGTCGGCGCGGTCGTCGACGGCGCCCTCCTCGCGGGCTATCACAACCTCACGCCCGACCACGTCGAGACGGGATACGAGGAGACACACCGCCACGCCCGGGACGTCATCCGTCGGCTTCGGTCAGCTACCGACGTCGACATCCACGTCGAGTACGCCGTCACCCACGACGACGACCTCAGAGCGAGCATGTACGAGCTGATCCTGCCGGTGGCGAACGTCGTCGGCGTGGACGCCCACGAGCTGACGATGCTCCACGACGACGCAGGGGTGGGCGCCGTCGAGGAACCGCCGTCGGAGGCGACGCCGTTCGAACCGGACGAGATACTCGACCACTACCGAATGCTCGAGGCGGTGCGCGAGGAACTCGGCGTCGACTGCGTGCAGTTACACGCCATGGAGTACCACCTCGCCGTGACGGACGCGTACCACTCGCCGGAGGCCCTGCTGCGAGGACTCGAGTTCGCTGCGGTCAACGCCGCGGCCAAGGCCGCCCGCGGCCACATCTCGGCATCCGAGGATCTCGAGACGGGACTCGAGTACGAACTCTCGCGGAAGGGCCGAGAGGCGATCGAACTGCTGGCGGCACGCGTCGACGGACGGGCCGAGGACGGCACGCTTTGCGAACCGACGGTCGCCGCCTGTCCCAACCGCGTCGTCGCCGATCCCGCGGGGACGGTCGGGATCGGCGACATCGTCTCGGCCTCGAGTTTCGTGCTCGAGGTCGCCGTCGCCGGGGACGAAGGCGAGGACTGATCGCGGGCGGTCCGGATCAGCTGCGGTTCGACGAACCGCCCCACCAGGCGGTGATGGAGACGTACAGCCCGACCCCGCCGAGCAGGAGGACGTAGAACAGCCACCGGGGCCAGTTCGTCGAGAGGAACAGCAGCGTCAGGAACAGCACCCAGAGACCCACGACGAGCGCGTCGACCGCGATGCGAGTGCCGACGCCGACGGCCGCCGCGAGGCTGGCAAGCGCGCGTCTCGGTCGGGAGCGTCGGTCGTCGGACATCGCTGCGTGTGTGGTGTCGGGTTCCATCTCAGAAGTGATAACCGTACTGCTCGGTGACGCGGTAGGCGGCGACTCCCCAGACGTAGCTCTGACCGGGCCACCAGGTGCGGGCGTTGTTGAACCCCGCGACGAGGACGTCCTCCTCGTCGCCCTCGGGATCGTCGTAGTAGCTGACCGAGCCGCTGTCGCCGTCGGTCAGGTCCATCTCGCCGCCCCAGCGGATCTGGCCCCGCCGACAGAAGTCGTCGGTGAAACAGGTTACCGCGTCGAACCCCTGGACCCGGCCGGTCGTGTGACCTGTCAGCGCGCCCACCTTCTCGAGGCGTTCGTCTCGCGCGATGAGGTCGGCCAGGCCCCAGCGCGTCAGCTGGCCGCGCACGCGAACCGGCTCCGGGGCGTCGATCCACATCGACGGGGAGAGGCTGCCGTTCGGTTCGATAGCGGCGACGTCCTCGACGGGGTAGGCGTGTCTGACCGGACCGAGTTCGACGGGCTCCTCGGCCGAGACCGGGAGCGAGAGCAACGCGCCGTCGACTTCGCTCTGGTCCTCGAAGGCGTGTTCGGCCGTGACGAAGTACTGCTGGCGGCTCTCGGGGTCGAACATGGCCGGCCCGAGCGTCGCCAGGCTCGAGGGGGTCTCGCAGGCGATTCCGGCGGGGACCCGGCTGGAGGTGAGCGATTCGGCCATCCGCGGCTCGTAGCGGTCGGAACCGTCCTCGACCGCTTCGACGTCGACGATCTTTCGAACGTCCAGGGAGACGCCCTCGGAGAGGTCGCCGACCGCGTCCCGGATCGAATCGAGGTCGCCCGAGACGCCGACCGAAACCGCCGCGCCGCCGTCGTCGTACCGTTCGGGAACGACCGCGCTGCCGAGATAGCCGGTGAAGGCGGCCCGGGAGAGGCGGTCGTTCAGCTCGATGGCCTTCTCGACCGCGGCGTACCAGTCGGCGGGGACGTACTCCGTGCGCTCCTCGAGCGACCACGGGTCGTCGGGATCGGTCCGGACGAGCGCGGTGACGACCGGAACCTCGCCGTCGTCGGCCGCGAGAAAGTCCTCGACGCCGAGAAAATGAGCCATACCGAGGGCGTACCCGCCGGTAGCGAGGGTTCGGAGGAACTCGCGGCGGTCCATCCCCTTCTCTACGCGGTCGCGGATCCTCGCGAGCCGATCTGTGGAACGGGAAGCGGTCGCATCGGACATACTACGGATCTCTCGGGTGTGACTCTACGGCGTACCCCCCGGGTGCTCATAGCTAATCGTCACGTACACCCGTTGGATCGGAAGCTACTACGTTGTTGGGCAAGTTAGAGGTTACCGATTCTGCCTGCAGGTGCTATTCCGGTTCCGATCCGGGACAGTCACCGAAACCGGCGTTTCGACGGGATCGGTGGTCGGATCCCGACGCCGGCGAGTGAAAACGGTTTTGGGACCCCCCGTCGCAATTTTTGTCATGAAAGTTCGTATCGCTGCGACGGCGTCCGACGAGGAGGCGGCCGCGATCGCGGCCGCGCTGGCCGAACACGTCGGGAGCGACGTCGAGGTGTACGTCGGCGACGGAGACGAGCCGGCGGCGACCCACCAGGAGTCGTCGGGGCCCGAGCCGACGGGCGACGACGCGAGCGACGACCGGCGAACCGACGCGCTCGAGCCGACCGACCGCGAGGCGCTGCTGTGGGACGAAATCGAGGACATCCTCGAGGGCGGCCCGAAGAAGTACCGCGAGCAGCTCGAGGACGGCGAGAAGCTGTTCGTCCGGGACCGGCTCGACCTGTGGTTCGGCGGCGACGACGGCGACCTGCTGTTCGAGGACGGGAAGTTCGCGGCGTTCGACGACTGGCACCCCCGCGGAGCCGACGCCGACGATGAGACCGACGACCGGCTGCCCGCGGACGGGCTCATCACCGGCGCCGCGGAGTTCGAGGGACGGGACGTCCACTTTATGGCCAACGACTACACCGTCAAGCGCGGCAGCATGGCCGCGAAGGGCGTCGAGAAGTTCCTCCGGATGCAACAGCGGGCGCTAAAGACCGGCCAGCCCGTGCTCTACCTGATGGACTCCTCCGGGGGTCGGATCGACCAGCAGACGGGCTTTTTCGCCAATCGCGAGGGGATCGGGAAGTACTACTACAATCACTCGATGCTCTCGGGCCGGGTGCCACAGATCTGCGTGCTCTACGGCCCCTGTATCGCCGGGGCCGCTTACACGCCCGTCTTCGCCGACTTCACGATCATGGTCGAGGGGATGTCCGCGATGGCGATCGCCTCCCCGCGAATGGTGCAGATGGTCACCGGCGAGGACATCGACCTCGAGGAGCTCGGCGGGCCCGCGGTCCACGCCCGCGAGTCGGGGTCGGCCGATCTGGTCGCCCGCGACGAGGAACACGCCCGCGAACTCGTCGCCCTCGTTATGTCGGCCAATCCCCACGATGGCAGCAGCGCGCACGGCAACGTCGCGCTCGCCGTGCGAGGGGCCGTCGTCCATGACTTGCTGCGCTCAGAACAGGCCGTGCTGGCGCTA
>NZ_JBLRWX010000070.1:0-19786 GCF_047921035.1 Natronococcus sp. | reverse complement strand
GGTGCGGTCGGGACCTGGATGGCATATCGGTGTGTACGCGTGGCTATGGGTTCTCCCACTATAAGCCTTGCTAGCAGTTCGCATGCGGAGAACGACTCCGTCCGGGCGGTTCGACCGAAATCGAAGCCGCCGCGACGGGAACCACGCTATCGGGACTCCTCGAGCCGGTCGATTACGGACTCGTAGACGTAGCCGGTCGTCACGGCGATGCCGTAACAGCCCGCCAGGAACGGAATCCAGTAGACCCAGAGATCGAGTCGCGGCGCGATGAGATTGCCGATCGCCGACCCGATCGTGTAGATCAGATACCCCGGCAGCGCGAGCGGCGACAGCAGCGACGTTCTGAGCCACCCCAGCGCCAGCGGGACGACCAACAGGAGGTAGGTTGCGATCGTTGCGGGTGCGGTCAGGACCCGCCGGAGCGACGGCGCCATCATCGACCCTCCGTCTCGAGCAGGCCGTGTCGTTCGAGCACCGCTGCGGTTGCGATTCGCGTCATCTCGTTTCTCGCCTCGCCGTCGAGGAGAAAGCTGGTCGTCTCGAAGAGATACGACGCGGCGCCGAGTTCCCGCGCCGTCTCGTGGAACAGGAGCGGTCCGGAGAGGTGGCTCTCGTGGGCGATGAACCGGTGCATCGGGAGATACCACGGGACGGCCGCGTCATTGAGCGTCGCGGCGATGGCCTCCCCGTCGGCACCGGGCGAGTAAAACAGCGCCTGGCCGACGTACTGCTGGTGGACGCCGTAGATTCCGAGCGAGCGGTGGAGATCCAGGACGACGTCGGGGTCGTGGCGTTCGACGGCGTCCCAGATGCCGACGGCGAGCTCGCTCGCCGGTCCCTCCTCGGCCGGGAAGTGGCGGTTCAGATCGCCGTCGACTCCCTCCCGCTCGTCGTTTTCGACCGCGACGCGGTCGGTTTCGGGAACGGTGACGAGCGTCCCGGCGTCGGGAGCCCAGTCGATCACCTCGCGTGCGACGTCGATTCCGTTGTACTCGTCGCCGTGAACGCCGCCGAAGATCATCGCCGTCGGCCCGTCCGCCGGCGCGTCGGTCTCGTACAGCGTCGTCTCGTGGACCGTCCCGGACAGCAGCACTTCGGTGGTCGTCTCGAGCGCGTCCTCGTCGCTCGAGTCCCGGGCGCTCGCTACCAGCTCCCTTCCGTCGGTCGGTCGGCTCGCCGCGCCAGCGACGGCCGCTCCGACGAGCACTCCGCCGGCGGCCAGGATGCGACGTCGCCTCATCGTCTAGCGAAAGTGGATCCACCCTAAAGCGCCTTCCTATCTTCGGACCTGGTAGTGAAACCGTCGTCGCGTTCACCGCACCGTTCGAACCGGACGGCGCGGCGATCAGTTCCGTCGGGAGTCGACCGTCGGCAGCGTAAACGAAAACGTCGCGCCCGAACTCGAGGCGGAGTCGACCCAGATTCGCCCGTCGTGGCGTTCGACGATCCGTTTACAGAGGGCGAGTCCGATCCCGCTTCCCGCGTGCTCCTCGTGGCTGTGCAGTCGCTGGAACAGCTCGAAGATCCGGTCCTGATCCTCGGGATCGATCCCGACGCCGTCGTCGGAGACGGAAATCCGCCACTTCCGTCCCTGTCGCTGTGCGCTAACCTGTATTTGGGGCGGCTCGTCGCCGCTGTACTCGATGGCGTTGTTCAACAGGTTCTGGAACACCTGTCGGAGCTGGTCGTCGTCGCCCAGGACGGTCGGGAGCGGCTCCGCCTCGATTTCGGCGTCGTGCTCGTCGATCTTCATCCTGAGATCCGCGAGCGCCTCGTCGAGGACCGCCTCGAGATCCGTCGGCTCGAGCGGACTGCCGCGGGTGTCGACGCGGGAGTACTCGAGCAGCCCCTCGATCATATCCCGCATTCGATCCGCGCCGTCGATGGCGTAGCCGAGGAATTCCTGGCCCTCCTCGTCGAGTTCGTCCTCGTAGCGCTGGTCGATCAGTTGCAGGTAGCTCGAGACCATCCGCAACGGCTCCTGGAGGTCGTGGCTGGCGGCGTAGGCGAACTGCTCGAGCGAACGGTTCGACTCCTCGAGCTTCGAGATGTAGTGCATCAGCTCCTGGGACTGATTGCGTCGGACGAGCAACGTGTTCAGCCGCCGGAAGAGCAGCGTCCGATCGAGCGGCGCCTCGACGATGTCGTCGACGAGCAGCGGCGGATCGCGTTCGTCCGGATTCGGTAACGTGACCCTGTGGCGGTCGTCGTCACGGCGAACGAGGACGACGGGACAGAACACCGGGTCGCTCTCGGTGACGCGCTTGCGGAGCGCGTCGTGGTAGTCGTGAAAGGAGTAGTCGTCGACGAGATAGAGGTCGGCCTCGACGAGCGACGGCTCGGTTTCGACCTCGTAGTGGTCGGTGAGCAGCTCCCGAACCGCAGCGCGATTCCCCTCCTCGTTGATGAGCAGTTGGATCGTGTTGCGCTGATCGTTCCTGCTCATGCGCGGGATCGGGATCTCGTCGTACTGCGGTGTGGCGTGATCATTCGTTCTGTACGGGATCGGTCGCTCGTCCCATCGGCGAGCCCTGCAAGATACCGTGAAGCCCGGTCAGTGGCTCGCCGACGCGGATGCCGTCGCTGGTGATCTCGAACTCTCGGAGCGTCTTCTCGAAGTTGCCGGTTCGTTTCTTGAGCACGCCGGTGACCTTCCGGAGGCTCCCGTCCATCTCGACGTAGCTGACGAACGCGATGTTGTCCGCGATGTAGCTGAGCTGGTTGTCCGTCGCCTCCGAGATGCCGGTGATCTCGGAGATCTCGTTCGTGATCAGTACCGTGACGCCCTTGTTCTTCAGATAGCGCGCCAGCGCGTGGAGTTCCCGGACGAGTTCGGACTGCGATCCCTGGATCGAGATCGTGTAGCCGTCGATCCCGTCGATCATCACGATATCCGTTCCCTCCTCCTCGACCTGCTCGATGACCATGTGGGCGAACTCCTCGCTCGAGAGCGCGAGCGGCTCGATCTCGTTCACCGAGAGGGTTCCTTCCTCCCGGAGTTCCGTGACGGGGATGCCGATCGACTCCGAACGGTGGGTGAACGTCTCCATGTTCTCCTCGAACAGGTAGATCGCGGAGTTGAGCCCGTCCCTGGCCGCCTGCGTCAGCAGCTGCGTTCCCGTCGAGGTCTTGCCGGCACCCGTCGGTCCGCTGATGAACGTGACGGTGCGCTGGTCGAACCCGCCGCCGAGCAGCTCGTCGAGTTCGTCGATCCCCGAGTGGATCCGTTTGGGCTTGAACGTGTGCTCGTGGGACTCGGGAATGAGCCGCGGGAAGATCTCGAGTCCGTTCTCCCGGATCTCCATCCCGTGATCGCCACCCACCTGACCGAACGCGCGGTGCTTCGTCGCCTCGACGCGCCGCCCCTCCTTGCCGCGGGTGAGCTTGATGATCCCGTCACTGAGCGAGCGCAACTCGGTGTCGTACTCGGGTTTGGAGTGCAGCGTCGCCGTGACGAGGACGGTGATCTCGTGTTGCTTGAGAAACCGCATAAAGGAGAGGATCCGCTTGCGGAACTGGTACTCGTTGGCCTCGACGTACCTGAGCTGCGAGATCGGGTCGAGGACGACTCGAGAGGGGTTGATCTCCCTGATCGCCTCGTGGATTCGCTTGGTGTAGCGGTCGCGCTCGATGTCGCTCGGCTCGACTAAGTCGTACGAGTCGTCGTCGGTGAAGAAATCGGACTCCGGCCCGAGATCGAGAAATTCGGCGTCGCTGATATCGATGTTGACCGCATCGCCGTTGGCCAGAATCTCCTGTCTGGACTCCTCTCCGTGGATGAACAGTACCGTCTCGTCGTTCTGTAACCCCTCCTCCAGGAAGTGCATGCCGAGCAGCGTCTTCCCGGTGCCGGGTTGGCCATGAACGAGATACATCCGCCCCTTCGCGAGCCCTCCGTGAAGGATCTCGTCCAGGCCGTTGATCCCGCTGTTCATCAGGGTAATATCGGATGCCACACCCATATCAAACGAAATTGGGAGGTATTAATCAATTGATTCCTAGCAGGGAAATCTGGATGACTGTCACCCCGACCGACTCGATCCCGAACGTGGGCGAAACGAAGGGGGACGGTACGAAGCCCCGCTCGAGTCAGGTCGCACACAGTTTAGTACGTGGTGTGTGTACCCTCGGCACATGAGAGCTGCAGTGCTCGCGGAGTACGGCGAACCGCTCGAGATCCAGTCCGTCGACTACCCGGAGCCCGAACCCGATCAGGTCGTCGTCGAAACCGAAGCCTGTGGGGTCTGTCGGAGCGACTGGCACGCCTGGCAGGGCGACTGGGGGTGGGTCGGCGCGCAGGCCCAGCCGGGACAGATCCTGGGTCACGAGCCCGCCGGGGTCGTGACGGCCGTCGGCGAGGACGTCGAGACCCTCGCGGAGGGCGACCGCGTTACCGTCCCCTTCCACCTCGGCGACGGAAGCTGTCGGCACTGCAGAACCGGGCGGGCGAACGTCTGTGAGACGGTCGTGCCGCTGGGGTTTACGAGCATCGCCCCCGGGGCGTTCGCCGAGGCGTTTCCGGTCCGCGAGGCGGATTTCAACTGCGTGAAACTCCCCGAGGCCGTCGAGTTCGCCGAGATGGCCGGACTCGGCTGTCGGTTCATGACCGCCTACCACGCGCTGGCCGACCGCGCCGACCTGCGGCCGGGCGACAGGGTCGCCGTCCACGGCTGCGGCGGCGTCGGCCTCTCGGCGATCCACATCGCGAGCGCGCTCGGCGCACACCCGATCGCCGTCGACGTCGACCGACTGCGACTCGCCTGACGCCCCCAGCAACTCCTCGAGCGCGGCCTCGTCGGGGTCGTCGATAACCGCCGCGAACTCGCCGGTCGACGTTTCGGCGTCCTCGACGGTGAGTGCGGAGACGATCGCCTCACTGTCCTCGAGTTCCTCGTAGTCGAAATCGACGAGCCCCTCGTCTCCCGCTTCCGTCCCGTACTGGCCGACGACGGCGTCGGCCTCGCCCGCACTCGAGAGGGCCCACGCGAACGCCTCGCTCCCGTCGGTCGCCCGCTCGAGGTCGCCCTCGGCGGCGCCGACGACCGTCTCGAGGGTCCCGATCGGGTCGTCGGCCTCGGAGGCGACCACCAGGGCGTCGTCGCCGACGGCGATTGCCGCGTCGTCGCCCCCGACGGGAGTATAAACGTCGTACGCGCCGATCTCGTCGGTTCGCTCGAGCTGTCTGATGAACTCGGCCTCCGGCTCGGCCGTGACCCGGGCGTCGATCTCCGCGGGGTCGATCGCCCCGAGCGCGACGAACGCCTCGGGGGTCCGGAGCAGTTCCTCGACGCTCGAGTCGAACGCCTCGTCGTCGTCGAGGAGCCTGCCGAGCCGGTACTGGGCGAGGTCGAGCGCGACGAAAAAGTACGTCGAGAGTGCTCCCTCCGAGACGGGCGCGATCATCGGATCGGCCTCGTACTCCGGCGGGACCTCCTCGTCGGGCGCCGCTTCCTCAAACTCGTCCGCCACGAACTCCTCGAGGGACGCCCAGTCGATGTAAGCGAACTCGAGTCCGTCGTCTTCGGCCGCGAGCCACCGGCTGTAGGCCGGAAGCTCGTCGTCGATCTCCTGTCCGGCAACCGTGGCTGTACCCGTCGGTCCGACCGTCGCGACCGCTACCGTCGTTCCCGCGAGCTTCAGCACGTCCCGTCGGTTGGGAGTCATGCGGGAGCCCCACGCCGGCCAGTTCGATATAGGGCAGGTCCTCGTCTCGTCCGAGCAGATCGTTCGCTCGAGCGGACGGTCTCGCCTCAGATATCCCGCCGGACGAAGCGCAGGACGGCGGCGCCCAGCAGGACGAGAAACGCCGCCAGCAGGATCCCGGCGTCGCCGAGGGCGTACTCCTCGCGGACGAGGATCGCCGTCTCGTCGTAGTAGCGACTCGGCGCGACGGCGCCGATCCACTCGTAGTCGGGGTCGACGCTCGAGACGCCGTCGACGAGCCACAGGACGAACACCAGCGTCAGAGCCGCTGCTCTGGCGATTCGGACGTGGTCGACGACCACCGACAGCAGGAGCCCGATCCCGGCACAGACCAGCAGGTACGGGATCGAGAGCAGGTGGACCATCGCGAGGGCGACCGGGTCGAACGACTCGCCGATGACGAGCGCGCCGACGGAGACGATGATCGGGACGCCGACGTTCAGCGCGACCAGGGGCACCCACAGCGCGCCGATCTTCTGGAGCACGACCGACACCCGGGAGATCGGGTTCGACAGCGTGAGGTCCATCGTCCGGTCCTGGACGTCGCTCGCGATCAGCCCGGCCCCGACGTACGCGAAGTAGGCGGCGACGAGCAGTACCCAGAAGAAGGAGTAGATCTCGGCGGCGATGAACCCCTCGATCGTGTGCAGTTCCTCGATGCCGAACATGTCGAACATATACTCCGGGAACGCTTGCTCGAGGGCGTCCATCTCCGCCTGTACGCCGGGAAACATCGAGAAGTACAGCGCCGACAGCAGGGCGAAGACGACGACCAGCACGACCGACCCCCGAACTCGCTTTCGGGACTCGAGGCGGAGCACCGCCGTCATCAGATATCCCTCCGGACGAAGCGCACGACGGCGACGCCGAGCAGGACGAGAAACGCCGCCAGCAGGATTCCGGCGTCGCCGAGGGCGTACTCCTCGTAGACGAGGATCGCCGACGGGTCGTAGTAGCGACTCGGCGTGAGGTCGCCGACCCACTCGAAGTCGGGGTTCATCTGCGAGAGGCCGTCGACCAGCCACAGGACGAACACCAGCACCAGCGCGGTGACCTGTGCCGTCTCGACGCGGTCGAGGACGACCGAGCAGACGAGGCCGATCCCGGCACAGACCAGCAGGTAGGGGATTCCGAGCAGGTGGACCATCGCGAGCGGGACGGGGTCGATCGACTCGCCCAGAAGGGTCCCGCCGACGAGCAACGCGGCCAGCACGCCGACGTTCAGCGCGACCAGGGGCACCCACAGGGCACCGATCTTCTGCAGGACGACCGACTCGCGGGAGACCGGACCCGAGAGGGTGAGATCCAGCCGGCGCGTGCGGACGTCCCGCGAGATCGTCCCCGCGCTGACGTAGGCGAAGTAGATCCCGGCCAGCAGGATCCAGACGAACGGGAAGACGTAGCCGCCGACGAACCCCTCGATCGTGTGGAGTTCGACGATCCCCAGCAGCTCGAGCATATACGCCGGGTACACCGCCTCGATCACGGCTGCCTCCGCCTGGATGCTCGGAAAGACGAGGAGGAAAAACGCCGAGAGCAGGACGAGCAGCCCCGTCAGCGTGAGCGTTCCGCGTAGCAGGCGTCTGGACTCGAGACGGAGAATCGCCGTCATCTCCCCTCTGCGTCCCCATAGTAGTGTTTGAAGATCTCGTCGAGCTGCGGATCGCCGATGTCGACGTCCGCGACGTCGTACCGGACGAGGTGATCCAGCAACGCGGCGGGCTCGCCGGTGTAGGTGAACCGAACCGTGGCGTCGACGGCCTCGACGTCGATCATCTCCCCCGTGACGAACCGCCCCTCGTCGATCGGCCCCGCCAGCTGCACCCGAACGCGTTTCCCGCCCCGCTCGAGCAGGTCGTCGACGTCCTCGAGGGCAACCAGTTCGCCGTCCCTGATGATCCCGACGCGGTCGCAGACCCGCTGGACCTCGCTCAGGACGTGCGACGAAAAAAAGACGGTCTTCCCGGCGTCGCGCTCGGCCTCGAGGAAGGCGTGCATCCGATCCTGCTTGAGGGGGTCCAGCCCGGACGTCGGCTCGTCCAGGATCACGAGGTCCGGATCGTGCATGAACGCCTGGACGATGCCGAGCATCCGCCGGTTTCCCGCCGAGTAGGTCTCGATCGGTTTCTCGAGGGGCGGCCGAAACAGCTCCAGTAACTCCTCACGGCGCTCGTCGCCGCGCATCCGGGCGAAGTACTCGAGGGCCTGGCGGCCCGTCAGCCGCTCCTCGAAGCCGAGCGTGTCCGGCAGGTAGCCGACGTCGGCTCTGACCTCGGTGAGCGCCCGCCGGTTCCGAATATCGGCACCCAGCACTTCCGCGGTCCCCGTCGTCGGTCTGATGAGGCCGAGCAGCAGTCGGATGGTCGTGGTCTTGCCCGCGCCGTTCGGTCCGAGGTAGCCGAAGATCTCTCCCGGTTCGACGTCGAAGCTGATCCCGTCGTTGGCGGCGACATCGCCGTAGCGTTTGGTCAGCCCGTCCAGTCTGATCGTGGGCTCGTCGCGGCTCGATTCGGGTTCGATCGCGTCGGCCTGGGTTCGCATGAGTCACCACCTGTTTCGAAAACTCGTCGCCAACCGCTACGGTCACGACGCGATACTCGACACTCCCTGTCGGAATAAACCGTGTTCGTACCGCCGGATACTGTCCGGACGGGACGACTGTGTTCGAGACGGATCTCTTTCGAACTCGCAATCGACGGGGGCGGGCGACGACCCGAGACGACGGCATCCGAGAGCGGACGGGCAGTACTGCCGGTTCCCTCTCGGCGAGTGATTCCTCACTTCGCAAGCGACTGCCGATATCGGTTCAAGAGCGGACGAACCTGGCGGTATCCGTGTACGAGTACCGGGCAAGAGAAAGTTTATGTCGATAACCGGGCAATCGTCCGCCGTGCTCTGCTGAAGTCGCCCGGAGTCGAACCGTCGATCACCGCCGCGTAAGCCGAGTACGGAGCACACGCATGACTACAGAACTCACACGCGAAAGCCCGGCCGCCACTCCCTCGGAACTCTCGCCGAACACCGCCTTCGAACTGCTCCTCGACGAACAGCGTCGGTACGCGCTGCGATACCTCTCCGGACGCGACGGACCGATCCCGTTCGAGGAGTTCGTCGACGGCGTCGCGCGGCTGCAAGGGATGTCGG
This sequence comes from Natronococcus sp., assembly GCF_047921035.1. Taxonomy (NCBI): domain Archaea; kingdom Methanobacteriati; phylum Methanobacteriota; class Halobacteria; order Halobacteriales; family Natrialbaceae; genus Natronococcus; species Natronococcus sp. The sequence continues at coordinate 10,939 of NZ_JBLRWX010000070.1, read as the reverse complement.
CGCGGCAGCGACTCGAGGAACTCGCCCTCGAGTTCCACCACAATCACCTGTGTCGGCTGGCCGGCGCGGGCGTCCTCCGGTACGACCGGGACGCCGGAACGGTCGAACGGCGCCCGGCGGCGCGAGCGCTCGAGCCGTACCTCGAACTCGCGGCAGCGGAGAGCCGGTAGCACCGGGCTGCGAGTCAGCGGTCGACGGCCCGGCTTCGGGCCGCCTCGCACTTTTTGACGCGCGTCGCGAGCGCGAGGAAGAGCGCCAGCAGCACGAACGTCGTCTCGCCGGCCGCGACGAGGCCCAGGGCGTCGGCCGCGAGGAACATCGGTTCGTCTCGAGGGACGGGGATCGACGTGTGGTGTGGCTCGCCGACGATCGGGACGAAGTAGTCGACGATCAGGTTGAACCCGTACCACGCGAGCGCGACGGCGACCCCCCAGACCGGAAAGTCGGTGATCCGGTGGAGGACGAACGCCTGGACGACCATCGCGAGGTGGCTCCAGAAGAGGAACTGGTACATCAGCGGGTGGGTCTGGGCGGCGTAGGTCTCGTAGAACACCAGCAGCGTGTACGGGGTCCACAGGCCGAGCACGATGTTTCCGAAGAAGGCCAGCGCGGTCAGCCAGGGCAGCTCGTGGCCGAGCTTCCAGGCGGCGATCGCCAGCGCGATAAACAGCGTCGCCAGCGGGCTGTCGGGCACCCAGGGCCACATCACCGTCGGCGTCGCGGCGAACTGCGCCGAGTAGTACCAGAAGCCGAAGGCGGTGCCCGCGAGGTTGATCGCGACGATCAGCCACGCGAACCGCAGCCCGAGGTCTTCGATCGCTTTCGGGACGGGGGCGAGATAACTCGGCAACGGATCACGATCGGGGAGGCCGGGCGACGCGGTCATCGTTCGTATCCGGCGCGACGAACGGAGCCCGCAAAACGGTAGCGGTTGCGGCCCGTCGGCGTCCGCCCACAGCGCTATCATCCTCGTCGTCGTTCCGTCCCGTATGGCTTCACGCGGCGACGACCGAGGACGACGGGAACTCTCGACCGGACAGACGGTGTCGCTTCCCCTCGAGCTTGCGTGTACGCTCGGCGGAGTCGTCGTTCCGGCCCGTCGAACGGCCCTCGAGGGAGTCCTTCCGAACGGGCTCTCACCGCTGTCGATCGCTCCCGGCGTCGGCTGCGTCGCGCTCGTCGGGGTTCAGTACCACCGGGTCGGCCGCGCCCCCGGCCTCGAGCCCTACGACGAGTTCGCGGTGATCGTCCCTGCGGTCCACGGGAGTTCGACGAGCCGTCCGCTCGCGCAACTGCTCGACAGCGAACTCGGCGGATACGTCCACTGGCTGCCCGTGACGACCGACGCGTCGGTCGCGCTCGGGCAGGAACTCTGGGGATACCCGAAGGAACGCGCGCCGATCACCGTCACGGACGGACCGCGAGAGCTCCGGGCCGTCGTCGACGACCCCGACAAAAACGGGGACGCGATTCGACTCGAGGTCTCCCGTCCCCGAGCCGGGCTGTCGCTTCGCGGCGTGGAACTCTCGAGTTTTACCCGTCGCGACGGCGAGCTAGTCCGGGCGCGGATGCAGCTCCGGGGCGAAGTATCGGTCGGGCCGCCGATCGGAACCCGCCTCGAGGTCGCGCCGGAACCGGCGTCGGAACTCGGGCTGTGGCGACGACCGCTGGTTCGGCTGTACGGCGCTCGGGTTCGGGCACGACTGTTCGAGGGGGAGCCGATAGCGACGGGGACCGCTGTCAAAGGACACGCGTAAGTGGGCCCGATCCTAACGCCGCGATATGCCAGAGAGTACCGATCTCGAGGAGCTTCGACGAGGGACGGATCTCGTGAAACGCGGCTTCGCACAGATGCAGAAGGGCGGCGTCATCATGGACGTTGTCGACAAGGAACAGGCCCGAATCGCCGAGGATGCCGGTGCGGTTGCCGTGATGGCCCTCGAGGCCGTCCCGGCGGACATCAGAAAGCGCGGCGGTGTCGCCCGGATGGCCGACCCCGCCGACGTCGCGGAGATCGTCGACGAGGTGTCGATCCCGGTGATGGGCAAGGCCCGGATCGGCCACACGAAGGAGGCCCAGATCCTCGAGGCCGTCGGCGTCGACATGATCGACGAGTCCGAGGTGCTGACCCCGGCCGACGACGCCTACCACATCGACAAGCGCGACTTCACCGCGCCGTTCGTCTGTGGCGCGCGGGACCTCGGCGAGGCCCTGCGCCGAATCGGCGAGGGCGCGGCGATGATCCGCACCAAGGGCGAGGCGGGGACGGGCGACGTCAACCAGGCGGTTCACCACCAGCGGACGATCAAGGGGGCGATCCGCGAACTCGAGGGCATGAAACACGAGGAACGCGAGGCCTACGCCCGCGAGATCGAGGCGCCCGCGGAACTGGTCCACGAGACCGCCGAGATGGGGCGCCTTCCAGTAGTGAACTTCGCCGCGGGCGGGATCGCGACCCCCGCGGACGCAGCGCTCATGATGCACCACGAGTGCGACGGCATCTTCGTCGGCAGCGGGATCTTCGGCGCCGAGAACCCCGCGGCGATGGGCGAGGCGATCGTCGAAGCGGTCAACAACTGGGACGACCCCGACCGCCTCGCCGACATCGCCTCGAACCTCGGCAAGGGGATGAAAGGCGACTCCAACGCGGACCTCGCCGAGGAGGAGAAGCTGCAGGGACGGGGCGTCTGATCGGTCGGTCCACAAGAGCGTTCTCGAATACTGCCGATTTCGGGCCGTACGAATCGGTAAGCAGCTTCGTTTTCTCGGTGCCGGACATACCGATCCTATGAGCCAGCCGACACCGCTCGAGCAGCTGTTCGATCGCCTCGCGAATGCCCTCGAGGAACTGCTCCGGAGCGTCGCCGAGGACGCGACCGACGAGACGCTGGCGACGACGGCGGCCGAGCTGTGGGACGTGGTCACGGAGTTCGAGGACGTCATCGAGACGGTCGACCTCGAGCGACTGCCCGACGCCGTCGACGGGGCAGCGCTGCCCGACGTTCTCGACCTCGAGCGGCTACCGGACGCGGTCAGGGACCGGGATCCGAAGCTGGCGCTCGATCTCGACGCCCTCCGACGCGCGATCGAATTGCGGGAGCTCTGGAACACCGTCGACCTCGTCGACTTCGGACGGGAGTCCGAGGAACTCAGGGCCGAACTCGAGGACGTCCTCGGCCCCGACGCGTTCGAGTCGGACGACGACTCGGAGACGGCCGAGGAACTCGAGGAGTTCACCGAGGAAGTGAAGGGGGAGGCGACGAACGCGGCGTTCCAGCAGGAGGTCAGGGAGCGACTCGAGCCGGCCAGGGAGGCGGTGATCGACGCCCACTCGACGTTCGAGGAGCTGTACGAGTCACACCAGCGCGGCTCCGGCTACGAGGGGCGACGACCGACGTCCAACAACCCGACGGCGGTGTCCTCGATGCCCGTCGGCCCGCTCCCGGCGAGCGTCTCCACGCGGGTCTCGACGGTGCCGACCGACGTTCGCCACGCGAAGGTCGAGGCGTTCCCGCGCGTGTACGGCCGTCGCTGGCGGAGCGCCCGACGCGACTGAGCGATCCGGCGCTACCACCACGTCCGCGGCGGCGGGACGACACCGACCCGGACGAGCCCGAGAAACGCGAGGTAGGTCACCAGCGCGCCACAACACAGCGACAGCACCGGCTCCGGCGCGACTCGAGCGCCGACGGCGGCGATTCCGATCGCGGCGGCGAGCGAGACGACCTGGACGTCTCGTCGCTCCCAGTAACGGCGGACGAGGTCGTACCTCCGGCTCGCGAGCAGTTCGAACAGGATCGTTCCGAGACCGCCGACTACCAGAAAGAGCGGAGAGAGCGACGCGTCGACGAGAGCCGCGAACGCGAGGAAGACGACGAGTGCGACGAGCGAGAGCGCCGCGTCGGTTCGTGCGCCCATCGATCCACGGTCAGCCGTCCGGGTAGAGCCGCGCCCCCTCGCCGATCGTCGTCTGGTAGGCTCGGCTCTCGATCCCTTCGGCGTCGAAGGCGTCCATCATCGCACCCGCGATGGCCCGCCGGTCGGAGGCGTAACAGACCGCGAGCACGCCCGGGCCGGCACCGCTTACCGTGACGCCGGTCGCGCCCGTCTCGAGGGCGGCCTCGCGGACCGCCTCGTAGCCGTCGATGAGGGCGCTGCGCTCGGGCGTGACGATGGCGTCGTTCAGTCCCTGCCCGACGAGTTCGGGGTCGTCCCGGGTCATCCCGACGGCGAGCGTGGCCGCGTGGCCGACGGTGTCGACGACGTCCTCGAGGGCGGCCGTCTTCGGGACGACGTCGCGGGCGTCCCGCGTGGAGACGCTCGTCTCGGGGAGGCAGGCGACGACGGGGAGCGAGGCGTCGACCTGGGTGACGCCGTCGTCGGTGGCGATCGTGAAACCGCCCAGCAGCGAGGGGGCGACGTTGTCGGGGTGGGCCTCGCCCGAGACCAGGGCCTCGCCCTCGGCGGCGACCGGGACGAGTTCCTCCCGCGAGAGCCCGCGGTCGTAGAGGGCGTTGAGCGCGACCGCGGCCCCCGCCGCGCTGGCCGCCGAGGAGCCGAGTCCCGAGGAGGGACGGACGCCCTTGTCGATCCGGATCGTCGCCGGAGCGTCGAGGGCCTCGGCGACCGCGCCGACGGTGTTCTTCTCCGGATCGGTCGGAATGTAGTCGCTTCCGGCGCCGGTGATCGAAATCGACGTCTCCGGGGCGCGTTCGACCCGGATCACGTCGGCGGGCGCTCCGAGGGCGACGCCGAAGACGTCGAAGCCGCTCCCGAGGTTCGCACTGGTCGCCGGAGCCCGCACGGTGAGCATGCCGGGTGCTTTCCAGAGAGCGGCCAAAAAGGTAGCGAACGACGAGAGAATCGACGGGACGGCGTCATACGGATTGCTGTAACGATTTACCGGCGCAACCGCCACACGGGTCGCGGTTGCGCCGGTAATGACTTACAGTAAACCGTATCAGTCGTCGGTCGCCGACTCGGCCGCGGGTCCGGAGTCGGCGAACCAGTCGAAGCCGGCGACCAGCGCGGCCGAGAGCAGCATTCCCGCGAGCGCGAACGCGGCGATCATCACGAAGAACCAGCCCAGCGAGACGTCGAGGACGAACCCGCCGAGCGCGATGCTCGCCGCGCCGAGGCCGAACTCGCCCAGGTAAGTGTAGCCGTAGGAGAGCCCGCGACTGTCGGCTGGCGTGTAGACCGCGACCGCGTTCTGGTAGAACGGCTGGATCGCGAACAGGAAGAAGCCGAAGACGCCACAGAGCGCGATGATCGCCCACAGTCCCATCGTCGTGACGGGGATAAAGGCCAGCGCGAGGACGGCGAAGATCGCGAAGAGGACCGCCAGGCCGCGAGCGGGCGGAATCCGATCTGTAAGCTTCCCACCGGCGTACTGGCCGGCCATCCCGACGACGAGCAGGCCGACGTAGATGTAGTCGGCCGGCTCGATCCCCTCGAGCCCCGCGGGCAGCGCGAGTCCATCCATCGCGGGTACTCCGTGGAGGATCTCGGGGAGGTAGGTGAGCATCCCGCGGTAGTACAGCCCCTCGAAGGTGACGATGACGAAGACGATAGCGAACGCGCTCGCGAACAGTGCCTTCGAGTTCGAGACGAGATCCGACAGCGACAGCGCCTCGTCGGCCCCCGCGTCGACGTCGCCCTCGACCGCGGCGGTCGGCTCGAACTCCGCGGTCAGGCCGTACAGCACCGCCAGGAGGCCGGGGGCAGCGAGGACCGCGGCGACGTACTGCCAGTCGAGGAAGATCAGCAGCGTCGCGGCGACGAACGGGCCGAGCGCGATGCCGGCGTTGCCGGCGATCCCGTGCCAGGCGAACACCGTCCCGCGCTCCTCGACGCCGGTGCTGATCAGCGAGAGGCCGGCGGGGTGGTAGATGCTGGCGGCGATTCCCCAGAGCAGGAGGCCGACGGCGATCGCGTAGATCGACGTGCTCATCGCGAGCACGAGGAAGGCGAGGCTCATCCCCGCGAGACAGAGTACGATGAGCCGTTTCGTTCCGTACCGGTCGGCCAGAATCCCGCCCGGCAGCGCCCCGATACCGAAGGGGGCGTAGCCGAGCGCGACGACCAGTCCGAGCAGGGCGATGCTCACGTCGAACTCCGCGAGCCAGACGACCAGGAAGATCGGAATCGCCGTCTCGAACCAGTGAACCAGCGCGTGACCGGCCATCGTGAAGCCGGCGATCGACCGATCGTTTGCGTTCAGTGCCATCGAGTCAGTACTCGAACGGCGTCGCGCCGCGTACTTAGCGGCTTGGAATCGATCCCGCTCGAGACCGATCCCCCGGCGCTACTCCTGGACGACGACGAGTCCGGAGCCGTACACCGTGATCGTGCAGGTCTCGAGCGGGAAGACCAGCCGTGCGCTCCTCGGGTCGCGGTCGGTTCGACGCCGCTCGAACAGGCGGTTGAGCGACTCGGGATCGAGACGGTCGTGGAGCCGTTCGACCTCCGCCTCGTCGCGGCCGGTGACGTCGGCCACCGCCGCGACGACCTTCCCGACGAGGTTCTCCCGGGTCGTCCAGTCGTGGCGAAAGACGACCGTGTTCGTCGGCGCTGAACCCGCATCCCCTGGGGTGAAGTTTCGTGACGTCATAGCTCTCGTCCGTCGCGCGTGACGGAGAATCTGTATGTGAGGACAGCTAATAAATACCTGTCAGACAGTTTTCGTAAACTTGTCCTACAAAATAAACTGCAGGTCGGCCCCTGCACGGGAATTGCCCGTCTTACGGAACCGGGGATTTCGGCGCGAACGTTCGACGAGCCGAAAAGGGATCGCCTCGAGGCCGGCCTCATACGGATCGCCGTACCGATTGACCGGCGCAATCGCCGCACGGGTCGCGGTTGCGCCGGTACTGACGTACAGTAAACCGTATCAGTCCACCGCTCGAGCGACGCTCCCTACTGTCACCGCGGTTCGTCCGCATTCTCGTCGACGCCGACCGCCTGCGAGACGTCGACGTCGTCGGGTTCTTCCTGCCCGCCGACGATCAGGTCGCCGTCGTCGGTCTCGACGTAGACGTCGTCGGCGAACCCGCCCTCGGCGTAGGGGTGTTCGGGTTCCTCGAGCTTCTCGGGAGTCGAGGGCGCCTCGGCGACGCCGCCGACGGGCGCGAACTGGCCGAGCGGGTCGTCGATCGTCACGTCCCAGCGCTCGAAGAAGTCGCGGTAGCGGTCGTAGTGGTCGCCGAGTTCGTCGACGGGGAACTCCATCATCTCCGTCCAGCCGTGGTTGTAGAAGTCGAAGTTCGCCTGGATGTGAGTGATCTCGCGGGCTTCGGCCTCCGAGTACCCCTCCTGGAGTGCTCGCAGGTAGGTGTCCATCGTCGCGTCGAAGAAGTCGTCGAGGTGGTCCGTTCGCTCCTCGGCGTGGGCGGGATCGGCCTTCTTCGTGAAAATTTTCGTGTGCAGCCGGACGAGTCCGGAGTTGGCAACCGACCGAACGACCGGGGTCTCGAGGGCCTTACGGTACGCGAAGTGCTGGGCGTTCTGACGGATCTTCATGACCGCGGGTACGGACGCCGCCCCCAAGAGCGGTTCGGATACGTACGTAGCTCTCCGGGTCGGCCGGTCGGCTTCGGTTCTGCACGATCGGCAATCCGACCTCGGGTTCGGGTGGGAGAGTTGTCGTTCCGTGAGTCCGACGGCCCGTTCGTCGACAACTGTTGTGACTGTCCGGTCGAGCGCAGAAAATAGACGAGATAGCAATATCCTTTAACCCGCATTACGAACGGACAGGATATGACCGAGTACGTCATCATCGGTGACGGGATCTCGGGCAGCTCGGCTGCCGAGACGCTTCGGGAAGAGGACCCGGAGTCTTCGATCACCGTCATCACCGATGAGGGGGAGGCGCTGTACAACCGGATCCTGATCAAGGAACACGCGAAGGGCAAACTCCCCGAGGCACCGATTTCGATCCACGAGGAAGACTGGTACGGGGAGCGCGACATCGAGCTCTCGCTCAACACCCACGTTACCGGCGTCGACACCGACGAGAAGGTCGTCCACACACACGAGGGTGACGACATCCCGTACGACAAGCTGCTGATCGCGACCGGCGGCACGCCCACGCAGCTTCCCGTCGACGACAGCGACGCCGAGGGAATCCATCACTTCTGGACGTTCCAGGACGCCCGCAAGATCCGCGAGAGCGCCGAGGCGGCCGAGAAGGGCGTCATCGTCGGCGCCGGCCTCCTGGGAATCGACTTCGCCGCGGTCTGTGGCGCCCAGGGCGTCGAGGGCAAGTACCTGATGCGGGGCGACCGCTGGTGGCGCTACGCGCTCTCGGGCAAGGGTGCGGAGATCATGCACGAGGGCATGCGCGACGTCGGCGTCGAGCCGGTGTTCGACAGCGGCGTCGACCACTTCGAGACCGACGACGACGGGCAGGTGGTCGCGGCGGTCGACCCCAACGGCGACCGCTACGAGTGTGACTTCGCCGGCGTCGCCATCGGCCTCACGTTCAACACCGAGTATCTCGGCGACGTCGACCTCGAGATGGACAACGGGATCCTCGTCGACCAGTACATGCAGACGAACCTCGAGGACGTGTACGCGGCCGGCGACATCACCCGGTTTTACGACGTCCTGCTCGGTGAACAGGCCCAGAACGGCTCCTGGGGCTCCGCGAAGGAGCAGGGTCGGATCGCCGGCGTCAACATGGCCGCCGACGACGAGGCCGAGGAGTTCGAGTGGGTCTCCTCGTACTCGATCACGCACTTCGACTTCCCGTTCCTCTCCTTTGGCCACCCGACGCTGGGCGACGACCACGCCGAGCGCAAGTACAGCGACACCGAGTGGCGCCGGATCGCGTTCAAGGACGGCAAGGTCGTCGGCGGCGTCCTCATCGGCGACCTCGCCCCGCAGAGCAAGCTCAAACAGCTGATGCGCGAACAGCGCGTCGTCGCCGACCAGAAGGAGGTCCTGCTCGAGGAGACCGTCGACCTCGACGACCTCGCACCCCCACAAGAACAGTAGCCCTCAGGTCGCCTCCCCCGAAACGGCCGATTCGAACCGCCGCGGACGGCCACCAGCGCTCACTCTCGAGCGTCGTTTCTTCGGTTGATCCAATCCCTGCAGCAACAACACTTAAGTTATAGCATGGGTTTGGTAATCTTACGCATGGCAACTACTACCAGTACGGGGCGGTCACTCACGCTCAGGCGCGTCGACTCCGTCGCGCCGGACGCGACGGTTCGACACATCGACCAGCTCGACGACCGAACTCTCGAGCTGTTCTACGCGGCGCTCGAGGGTGGCCGTCAGCTGACCGCTACTGGTACCGACCTCGAACCCGGCACCGTCGTCGTCGCGACGGCGTACTACCGGGTCGAGGCGGCGTAGCTGTTCCTGACTCGTTGGAAGTATCGAAGCCGTTTTCCCCCGTGCGCCGTTTCGATAGCGTATGAACGGCGGTAGCGACATGACCCTGGCGTTCGAGCTCGAGGCGCTGAAAGCGCTCGCGTCGCCCGAGAGCGTCTTCGAGGACGCCAGAGGCTGGAGCGAGTATATCGGCGTCGTCTCGGAGAAACCGACCTACGTCGTGACGAACTACACGCGCAAGAACCGCATTCGGCAGGACTTCTTTTCGGGTCCTCGGGGGAAAGCGGAGAGCCTCGAGGCCGTCAAAGACCAGTTCGACACCGACCGGTACGTCTTCATCGGCGACGACGAGGCCGACGAGCAACTCGCCAAGGAGGTCGGCTGGGAGTATCTGCCCGTCGAGGACGCGGCCGACGCCGCCGACTGGATCGTCGCGACCGACGTCGAAGAAGACGAGGAGGACGCCGAGCCGGTCCGGGACGACTGGCCCTGACTCGACCGCGGGACCGAGACCGCTGTGAGCACGGGACGAACGGTTCCGTCCCGGAATCGAGGCGGGACTCGTAGTTTGGCGAAAAGGCCACCCGAAACGCCGACCGATGACTTCGAGAGACGACGAGACGCGAATCGACGAGGACGTCGTCGACGCGATCGGCGCGCTCGGCAACCGGACCCGCCTCGAGATCCTCCTCGCGCTGGCGGAGGCCCAGCGGGAACGACAGGAGCAGTGGCTCCGACTGTCGTTTACGGAGCTGTACGACGCCGTCGACGTCTCGAGTACGTCGCAGTTCTCCTACCACCTCGACCGACTCGTGGGTCCGTTTCTCGCCGAGACCGACGGCGGCTACCGGCTCACCTACGCCGGCGACAGGATCGTCCGAACGGTCCTCGCCGGACTGTACGAGAATACCGGCAGCTTCGACGATACCGACGTCGAGGGCACCTGCGTCTTCTGCGGGACCGACTCGCTCGTCGCGACGGTCGACGAGGAGCAGTTCGTCGTTCGCTGTGGGCGATGTGACAGGAGAGTGCTCACCGACCTCCTTCCCGAAAGCCAGACGCGACACCGATCGGCGCCGGAGATCGTCGACAGCGTCGGGACCCGGATCTGGGGATCGTTTACGCTGATCCGGGACGGCGTCTGTCCGGAGTGTTACGGGCCGATCGACACCACCGCCGAAGCGCACCGCCACGACGGCCGGACGCTGTACACGCTCGAGAGCACCTGTCGCGAGTGCTGGCTCACGATTCACGTCCCGCTCGAGGCGGTCGCCGCGCTCCACCCCGCCGCGGCCGGGTTCTTCCGGGACCACGGGCACTCCGTCCTGGAACGTCCGCTCTGGGAGTTTTTCGAACACATCGCCTCGAAGACGGTGACGGCCGAGGTCGAAACCGTCGATCCGCTCGCGGCGACCGTCGAGATCGCACTCGACGGCGAGTCGCGCCGGTTCCGGGTCGACGACACACTAACCGTAACGCCCGCTCCGCAGCCGGGCGCAGACGACGCGTAACGTGTGACCCAGTTTGCTCAACTGATTTTGAGTAGTCGCGCTGTCAATATGTAATCAAAACTACAATACTTATCCCGGTCGACGCC
>NZ_JBLRWX010000069.1:0-19985 GCF_047921035.1 Natronococcus sp. | reverse complement strand
GGAAGATCGCACCCTCGAGCCGGCCGATCCGACCGTTCGCCCCGAAGACGACCAGCAGTAGCGCCGCGAACACCATGAAGGGGACGTGGCGCTTCATGACGGTTTCGCTGACCGACAGCGGTCTGATCAGCGCGGCGACGCCCAGCACCAGTCCCACGTTCGCGATGTTCGAGCCGACGACCGCGCCCAGCCCGATGTCGGTCGAGACATCGAGGGCGCCGATCGTCGCGACGAACAGCTCGGGGGCGGTCGTCGCGAACGCGATCACCGTCACACCGACGGTCGCCGCCCGGAGGCCGATCCCGAGCGCGAGGCGGCCGGCGCCGGCGACCAGCAGCTCCGCACCGGCGTACAGCGCGACGATCCCGGCCCCGAGCAGGAGCACGGAGAACCCGGTCTCCGACAGCATACCGGCCGCTACTCGGGACCGTCGGATAAGCGACCCGGAACCCAACCGAAGCGCTGCCGGAGTCACACCCGTTATAGGCTCCCTCGCTCGAGTGGGGACATGGCCATGGACGTCTACGGACTGATCGGCAACCCGGTCGGCCACTCGCTGTCGCCGCCGATGCACGAGGCGGCCTACGACGAACTCGCGCTCGACGCCCGCTACGTCACCTTCGAGCCCGCCCCCGACGACCTCGAGGCGGCGATCCGGGGCGCCGACGCGCTCGGCGTTCGCGGGCTGAACGTGACGATCCCGTTCAAACAGGACGCCCTCGAGGTCCTCGCGGCCGACGAGCTGGCGAGCCGGATCGGCGCGGTGAACACGATCGACTTCTCCGGCGAGGAGCCGACCGGTCACAACACCGACGCCGTCGGCGCGTTGCGCGCGCTCCGGGATCACGACGTCGCGCTCGAGGACGCGAACGCGGTCGTCGTCGGCGCCGGCGGCGCCGGTCGGGCCATCTCGTTCGGCCTCGCGGACGCGGGCGCCGCCGTGACGATCGCGAACCGGACCGAGTCGACGGCACACGAACTCGCCGACGAGGTGCCCGGCGCGGTCGGACGGGGGCTCGAGGGCCTCGCGGAGCTCCTGGCCGACGCCGACGTGCTCGTCAACGCGACCAGCGTCGGGATGGAGGAGGACGCGACGCCGGTGCCGGCCGCGGCGCTCCACGGCGAGCTGGCGGTGCTCGACGCGGTGTATCGCCCGCTCGAGACGCGACTGTTGCGGGAGGCGGCGGCGGTCGGCGCGACGACGGTCGATGGCGCCTGGATGTTGCTCTACCAGGGCGTCGAGGCGCTCGAGCTGTGGACCGACCATGAGGCACCGGTCGACGCGATGAACGAGGCGCTGCGCTCGCGGCTGTAGACGTCGCTCGCCGGTTTCGTCGTTCACCGTGGGTATCAGGCGAATTTAAGTGGTGCGAGTTAACTATATCCAGCTAATGGCAATCCTCCAAAAGCTGAAGTCGCTGCTGGGGTTCGACGACTCTGGCTCGGAGCGTGGGGACGCTCGGGACGTCGGGGTAACGGTCGAACGAGAACGCGGCGCCGACCCCGACGAGGAGTCGGCCGCTGCCGAAACGACCGCCTCGGCTTCGACGGCGTCGATGACCGAAGCGAACGACGCGCCACACGCCGCGGCGGAGCCAGCCGAGGCGACGGGACCCACACAGTCGGACGCGACGCCGACCGAATCGAAAGCGCCCGGCGAGAAGGGCGTTCGCGACGAGGAGCTCGTGGACGACGAGCCGGAGCTCGAGACCGAAACCGACCCTGAAAGTGAGGCCGAGGAGCTGGACGACCCGATCGAGTCGGCCGAATCTGACGACCTCGAGGGGTCGACGGAACCCGAACTCGACTCCGAACCGTCTTCGGATTCGAGCGACTCCGACGAGTCGGAAGCGGCGACCGAGGCCGAGGCGGAGCCCGACGACGAGACGCCGGCGGTTCCGGACGAACCTGTCGACGTCGTCAAGGGGATCGGTCCTGCGTACGCGGACCGACTGGCCGACGCCGGCGTCGAGACGGTCGCCGAACTCGCCGACGCCGACGCCGCCCGCCTCGAGTCCGAGACCGACATCTCCGAGAAGCGCATCCAGGGCTGGATCGACCGGGCGAAGGTCCGATAACCGCGCCAGGGGAACCGTACACTGATTAGGATCACGGCCCTCCGCGAGGGTATGAGCGATTCGCGCGTCGACACGACGGCCGACTCGTTTCGGGCCGCCGCCCGTGACGGACTCGACGGCGACGGAACGGGTGCCGTCCGCGTTCCGATCGTCGTTCGTCTCTCCGTCTCCGATCCCTTTCTCGCGTACCGCCGCGCCCGCGATGGCGACGGCGGCGTCTACCTCGAGACCACCGGCGGCCAGCCCGGCTGGGGGTACTTCGGCACCGACCCCGTCGACGGGCTCACCGTCGGCCCGGACGCGGTCGCGCGGAACCGAAGCGGCGAGTCGCCGACGCTTGCCGCCCTCGAGGGGGTTCTCGACGACGAGGCGCTGGTTCGAGGCGACTGCGAGGTTCCCTACCCCTGCGGGGCGGTCGGCTGGCTCTCCTACGACATCGCCCGCGAACTCGAGGCCCTGCCCGAGTCGGCGGTCGACGACCGCGGGCTGCCCCGACTCGAGGTCGGCGTCTACGATCGGTTGGCGGCCTGGGAGGAGCCGACGGGCGACGATGAGGCGACCGAACTCCGGATCGCGGCCTGTCCGCGTGTCGAGCCCGAAGACGACCTCGAGGACGCCTACGACCGGGGTCGGGAACGGGCTCTCGAGCTCGCCCGAGCGTGTCTCGAGGGCGCCCCCGCGGTCGGCGAGCCGCCCGTTGCGACCGCCGAGGCGACCTTCGAGAGCGACTGCGGCCGCGAGGCCTTCGCGGACCGCGTCCGGCGGGTCAAGGAGTACGTCCGGGACGGCGACACCTTCCAGGCGAACATCTCCCAGCGGCTGGTCGCGCCCGCCGCGGTCCACCCCGTCGCGGCCTACGACGCCCTGCGACGGGTGAATCCGGCGCCGTACTCGGGGCTGCTCGAGTTCCGCAGCGCCGACCTGGTGAGCGCGAGCCCCGAACTCCTGCTCGAGCGCGACGGCGGGTTCGTCCGGACGGAGCCCATCGCGGGAACCCGTCCCCGGGGGACGACCCCGGAGGAGGACGCCGAGCTCGAGGCCGACCTGCTGGCCGACGAGAAGGAACGCGCCGAACACGCGATGCTCGTCGACTTAGAGCGAAACGATCTCGGGAAGGTCAGCGAGTACGGCAGCGTCGCGGTCGCGGAGTACCGCCGGATCGACCGCTACTCGGAGGTGATGCACCTCGTCTCGGACGTCACGGGCCGGCTCCGTTCTGACGCGACGCTCGCGGACGCCGTCGCGGCGATGTTCCCCGGCGGGACGATCACCGGGGCGCCAAAGCCCCGGACGATGGAGATCATCGACGAACTCGAGGCGACCCGCCGGGGCCCCTACACCGGCAGCGTCGGGATCTTCGGCTTCGACGGGCGGGCGACGCTGAACATCGTCATCCGAACGCTCGTTCGCCACGACGAGGAGTACCACCTCCGGGTGGGCGCAGGGATCGTCCACGACTCGGATCCCGACAGCGAGTACGACGAGACCCTCGACAAAGGGCGGGCGCTGATCAACGCCATCGACGACGCGCTCGGCGAACGGGCCGGAATGGGGCTCGAGTCGACTGGCGGAGGTGGCGAGGATGACTGAGCGGACGCGAATATTGGTCGTGGACAACTACGACTCCTTCGCGTACAATCTCGTCCAGTACGTCGGCGAGGTCGCCGACGAGGTCATAGTCAGACGAAACGACGGGATCGACCTCGAGGGCGTCCGCGAGCTCGATCCGACGGGAATCGTCGTCTCGCCGGGCCCAGGCACCCCACGGGAGGCGGGGATCTCGATCCCGCTGTTCGCCGAGACCGACTACCCGATTCTCGGGGTCTGTCTGGGCCACCAGGCGCTGTGTGCGGCCGAGGGCGCACCGGTCGTCCGCGCGCCCCACGTCGTCCACGGCAAGCCCTCGCGGATCTCCCACGACGGCGCGGGGCTGTTCGAGGGACTCCCCGAGCGGTTCCAGGTCGGTCGCTACCACTCGCTGGCGGTCGAGCGCGAGGACCTCCCCGACAGCCTCGAGGAGACGGCCCGGACCGCCGACGAGCGGGGCGTCCTGATGGCGGTCCGCCACCGGGAGAAACCCCACCTGGGCGTACAGTTCCACCCCGAGAGCATCCTCACCCGCGACCCCGAGGAGGACGCCGACGGGGAGATCTCGCTTGCGGTCGGCAAGCGGATGATCGAGAACTTCTGTCGGTTCGCCGCCTCGCGGTCCGACTCGGGGGGCGGGCGATGAGCGACGACCGCGTCTACCACGTCGACGGCGAACTCGTCCCCGAAGCGGAGGCGACCGTCAGCGTCGACGACCGCGGCTTTCGCTACGGCGACGCTGCCTTCGAGACCCTGCGAGCCTACGGCGGGACCGTCCTCGACTGGGCGGCTCACCGCGAGCGCCTCGAGGGGACCTGCGACGCTCTCTCCCTCGAGCACGGCCTTTCGGGGAGCGAACTCCGGGATCGGATCGACGAGATGCTGGCGGCCAACGACCTCGCGGACGCCTACGTCCGGCTGTCGATCACCCGCGGGGTTCAGCCGGGCAAGCTGACACCCCAGCCCGAGGTCGATCCCACGGTCGTCGTCTACGTCAAGCCCCTTCCACGCGGCGGACTCGAGGGAGACCCCGTCTGGGACGGGCCCGCGACGGTTCGCAACGTCGAGACCAGACGGATCCCGGACGCGGCGCTTCCCTCGGGTGCGAAGACTCACAACTACCTCAACGGGATCCTTGCCCGGGCGGAACTCGAGGGCGAGGCCGACGAAGCCCTGCTCTCGGATCTGGAGGGGAACGTCGCCGAGGGCGCGACGAGCAACCTGTTTTTCGTCCGCGACGGCAGAGTCTGTACCCCCACGACGGACGGCGACGTCCTGCCCGGCATTACGCGGCGGACGGTCCTCGAGCTGGCTCGAGAGGCGGGCCTCGAGGTCGAGGCGGGGAGCTACGAACCGGCCGCGGTCCTCGAGGCCGACGAGGCCTTCCTCACGAACCGCACCTGGGAGCTGCGCCCGATCGGCTCGCTGGACGGGGTCGAACTCGGCGGCGGTCCGGTGACGGATCGCCTCTCGAGGCTGTACGACGAGCACGTCGAGAGCGTCTGTTACTGACCGAACGGCGCGCGGATCGAAACTATCAGTGAGCTGTATGGACCACTGAGCGTATGAACGGACCCAAAAAGAGCATGGACGTCTTCGTGCTGGAGATGGCAGTTCTCCTTCTGGCTCCGCCGCTCGGTCTGGGCGCGTTTCTTGCCGTCATCGGGGATCCCGCGGATTTCCTGCCCGGGTTCGGCGTCGGGCTGATCGTCGGCGTCGGCGCGGCCAGTCTGCGCAACGAGATCCGCGGGGCTCGAGGCGGGAGCGACGACTGATCGGTGTATGCCAATCGTACGTTCCGAAACCGATCAATCGGCCGGCTCGGGCACCGCCGACCCCTCGGCGCCCGCCTCGAGGAACTCCCGTTCGACGCCCGCGAGTTCCATGACGAACTCCGAGCCGAACGCGCCGGCCGGGGTCTGGAACCCGTCCTCGACGCCGTCCTCGAGGACGCGTTCGGCGGCGCTGACCGCGGCGTCGGCCGTCAGCGCGTAGGGGTTGGGCGTCCGGAGCCGGCCGCTGGCCCGCTCGCCGCTGGCGTCGTCGACCACCTCACCCCAGACGGTCGCCGGTTCGGTCGCCAGGGCCGTCCCGTCGGGCCCGTCGATGAGGGCGTCGATCGCGCGAGTCGCCGCGCGCTCGACCGACGGGCGCTCGAGAAACCACCGCAGCGAGTCGGTCGCCGACAGCAGCGGTTCGCTCCACTCGGGGACGGCGCCGTAGACCTCGACGGATTCGATCCCGGTCGTATGGGCCGCGGTGACGACGTCGCCCATCGGGATCGTTACGGCGTGTTCGGGGCCGTCGCCGAAGTCGATCCGCCGGCTGCGGAAGGCCGCGGGAACGCTGAGCAGCCGCCCGTTCCGCCGGATGACGCTTCCCTGACCTGCCAGCTCGACGAACGTCCGGGCGGTTCCCGGCGAGAAGCCGTAGCCGCTTTTGACGCCTAACTGGAGCCGATCGGCGCTCGGAAGGCGCTCGTGGAGCATCGCGGCCAGACAGTCGGTCGGCACGACGTCGAACCCGACGCCGGGCAGCAAGGCGATCCCCGCCGCGCGGGCGGTCTCGCCGTACTGGCGAAGGCGTTCGAACACCGGGAACTCGCCGGTGACGTCGAGGTAGTCCGTCCCCGCCTCGAGACAGGCCAGCACGAGCGGTTCCGCGGTCCGCTCGAACGGGCCGGCGCAGTTCAACACGGCGTCGAACTCGCGGAGGTCGTCCTCGAGCGGGCCGTCGGCCAGGTCGATCGTCCGTCCCTCGAGGTCGAGTTCCTCGGCCTGTCGGGCGACCCGATCCCCGTCGCGCCCGGCGAGGGTCGGCGAGCCGCCGCGAGCCACGGCCTCGCGGGCGATCAGCCGGCCGGTGTAGCCGTACGAGCCGTAGATGAGCAGGGAGTCCATGGAAGTCGTTGGGGGTTCGGCGTGTTAAAACTCCGTCAGACGGTCTCGAAACGTTCACGAGCGCTGATGCGTAAAACCGGACACCGATGGCGGCTACACAGCGGATCACGGCCCTGGAGAACGTCCCCGCGGAATCGACCTTCCTCTTTCGCGTCGCCGACGAACTGGGCGACCGGCGGGAGGCGATCCTCGTCGCGAACGGCCCGGAATCGACCGACGCCGACGTCTCGTGTTGGCTGAACTACTGTCAGCACTTCACGCACATCAAACTGGACAAGGGCGACGGCGCGCCGATGCGCGACGGCGAGGTGATCTGTGCCAACCACGGCGCGTACTTCGAGGCCGACTCCGGGAAGTGTACGTTCGGTCCCTGCGAAGGGGCGTACCTGACCGAACTCGAGGTGACGGTCTCGGACGGCGACGTCTACCTGGCCGACGAGGAGTACGAGTTCGTCGCGGCGGGCCCGCTCGAGGACGACGCCGACCTGACCTCGACGTCGAACGTCGAGTTCTAGCGCATCTCGAGGGGGATCACCAGGTCCCGCTCCTGGTCGTACTCGATGAGGTCGGCCTCGACGAGCCGGGGCATGTGGTCGTGGTACAAGGAGATGTAGACGTTCGCGACCCGCTCGGCGGATAGCTCGGTTACCTTCCGGCCGGTTTCGCGGACCGCGACCTCCTCGGCGACGTCGGGCAGCGTCAGCTCCTCGCCGTAGGTGCGCATGACCTCGAGCAACAGCCGACGGCGCCGATCGGCCAGCAGCTCGAGGCTCTCGTCGATCGCCGCGGGGGACTCCTCGCGGTGCTCGAGCCAGT
This sequence comes from Natronococcus sp., assembly GCF_047921035.1. Classification (NCBI taxonomy): domain Archaea; kingdom Methanobacteriati; phylum Methanobacteriota; class Halobacteria; order Halobacteriales; family Natrialbaceae; genus Natronococcus; species Natronococcus sp. The sequence continues at coordinate 12,604 of NZ_JBLRWX010000069.1, read as the reverse complement.
CGAGCATCGCGAGAACGAACCCGGGCGAGTCGAAGTCGGAATCGGAGGTGGTCATGCGTATGTTGCGTCGAGAGCCCGGCGACGGCGACCGGCGAGACCCGGCGACCGACCGCTCGAGGCGTCGATATCGGATCGTCGCCGTGCCGACAAATAGGCGTGTCGAAACCGCGCTCGCGGTCCGGGACTACTCGATCGTGTAGGTGGGCTCGTCGATCGCTTCGCTCTTGCAGTCGGGACACCGCGACGGGCGGTTCAACAGCTCGTCGAAGCCGTCGAACCCGCAGTCCCGACAGGTCGGCGGCGCGACGAGAAACTGTTCGTCGCCGCCGTCGACCGACCGCGAGACGTGCTCGAGGTGACGGAGGATCGTCTCCGGGGTCAGCTCGAACTGGACCGCGAGTTCGCTCGGCGTCGCCGGCTCGGCCCGAAGCGCGTCGGCGAGTCGTTGTCGGGTCGTCTCGTCTGCTTCCCGCATACGTAGGCTCATCGCCCGGATCCGGATAGGTGTTCGGTTCACGGAGGCGGGGATTCGACCCGCCGAACCGCACGCCGTGCAGGGGTAAACGACTTACATCGGCTCGGTGAAACACGGGCCATGAAAGCCGTCGTTCTGGCAGGCGGATACGCGACCCGGATGTGGCCGATCACGAAACATCGTCCGAAGATGTTTCTCCCGATCGGCGACGCCACGGTCATCGATCGGATCTTCGCGGAACTCGAGGCCGACGACCGGATCGACGAGGTCTTCGTGAGCACGAACGAGCGCTTCGCCGACGAGTTCGAGGCCCACCTCGCCGACAGCGAGTTCGAGAAGCCGACGCTGTCGGTCGAGGAGACGACGGAGGAGGACGACAAGTTCGGCGTCGTCGGCGCGCTCGACCAGCTGATCGACCGCGAGAACGTCGACGACGACCTGCTGGTCGTCGCGGGCGACAACCTGATGAGCTTCGACCTCTCCGAGTTCGTCGACGACTTCTTCGAGCGGGAGGCTCCGACGCTCGCGGCCTACGACGTCGGCTCCCGCGAGAAGGCCAAATCGTACGGGCTGGTCGAACTCGAGGGCGACCGCGTCGTCGACTTCCAGGAGAAACCCGACGACCCCAAGAGCACGCTGGTATCGATCGCCTGTTACGCGTTTCCGCGAGAATCGCTGTCGCTGTTCGACACCTACCTCGAGGGCGACAACAACCCCGACGAGCCCGGCTGGTTCGTCCAGTGGCTCCAGGATCGGGAACCGACCTACGCCTACACCTTCGAGGGGGCGTGGTTCGACATTGGGACCCCCGAGAGCTACCTCGACGCCGTCGCCTGGCACCTCGAGGGCGACTCCCTGATCGCCGACTCGGCGACCCTCGAGAACGCGACGATCGGCGAGAACGTCCACGTGATGGACGACGTCACGCTGACCGACACCGACCTCGACCACGCGGTCGTCTTCCCGGAAGCGACCATCGAGAACGGCGCCGTCCGACGGTCGATCATCGACGAGGGAACCCGGCTCGAGGGTCTCAACCTCGCGGGTGCGCTCATCGGCGCCCACACGACGATCACCCGGTAGTCGGGCTTGCAGTAGCCGAGCCGTTTATAATTGCTCGGGAAAAGTAGGTGCTATGAGTCTCTTCGGGGAGTTTCGAATTCCCGCCGAGGCGTTCGCACTCCACGAGACCCTCCGGGCGGAGCCGGATCTCGTCATCGAAATCGAGCGCGTCGTCGCGGCGGACGAAGTGCTCACGCCGTACCTGTGGGTATCCGGGGTCGACCACCGAACGTTCGAGCGAGCGACCGACGACGATCCGACGATTCGGGACGTCGAACACATCGACGACTACGAACGGTCGATGCTGTACCGCGGCGAGTGGACGGGAAACGTCGACTCGCTGGTCTACGCCTACACGGAACTCGGTGCGACGATCCTCGAGGCGTCGGCGCGGTACGACGAGTGGGAGCTTCGGATGCGGTTCGCGGACCGAAGCAGCCTCGACGAGTTTCAGACGTACTGCAGCGACTTCGATATCCCCTACCGGCTGACGCAGCTGTTCGCTCGCGCACACCCGCGGGGCGTCGGCCAGTACGAGCTGACGGAGAAACAACACGAGGCGCTGCTCACCGCCTGGGAGATGGGGTACTTCTCCTCATCGTCGGTCTCGCTTACGACCGTCGCCGACGAGCTCGATATCACCCCGCAGTCGCTCTCCGAGCGGCTTCAGCGGGGGTACGAGGCGCTGATCGGCAACACCTTGGCCGTGACGCCGCCGGCACAGGAGGCGGCGCCGACCGAGAGCCGCCTCGAGCGTCCCGACACTTGAAGGGTTGAACATACAACCCGCCCGACCAATTGTGCGGGTTGTGAACGGACGGCTATGGAACGCGGTCTCCCGGACGTCGACGCCGTCCTCGATCTCCTGGCGAACCGACGACGTCGCAGGGCCCTGACCGTTCTCGAGGCGGACGACCGCCGGCTGACGGTCCACGACCTGACCAGGGAACTCGCCGTCGAGGAGGCGGGGCCGCACATCACCGACGTTCCCGGGGAAACCGTTCAGCGCATCTTCGTCTCCTTGCGCCACGTTCACCTCCCGAAGCTGGCGGACCTCGAGCTCGTCGAGTACGACCGGGATCGAGGGCTCGTCGAGCCGACCGACCGACTCGCGGGTCTCGAGCCGTATCTCTCGATCGTCTCCGAAAGCGACCCCGAACCGCAGTTCGAACGCGAGGACGTCTGAGTCCGCTCGCGTTCGACTCGTCACACCAGCCGCGCGTCGGTCACCCGGATCGTTCCCCGCGTCCCATCCCACTCGGTCTCGTACTCGAGTTCGATCCGCCGATCCATGTGGGGGCCGTCGACCACCAGCGTCTCGAACTCGCCGCCCTCGCCCAGGATGTGGACGCCGTACTCCTCGTTGAGCGCCTCGAGTTCCGCGAGGGCGTCCGCGTCGATCGTGCGGCCGAGCCAGGACTCGTCGAGCCCGTAGGCCGCGACCCGGATGATCCGGATCTCGAATCCCGCCTCGAGCATCGCGTCGGCGAGTTCGCGGGGGTCCTCGCGCCACAGTGGCGCGAACAGATCGCAGCCGAGGCGGTCGCACATCCCCTCGATCCGGCTCGTCTGGTACTCGCTCTCGACGGCCCCCGCGGTGACCCCCGCGATTCCGCCCGGCAGTTCGGCGTCGAGTTCCCGCAGGGCCGCCTCGAGGGGCTCGAGTTCGTCGTCGCCCTGCGCGCTCGCGTCCGTGACGGCGTCGGCCTCGAAGTCGTCGGGTTCGACCTCCAGCAGCGGGATTCCGATGCTCCCGGCGGCCAGCCCGGCCAGCTCGGTCGCCGGGACGTGGTACATGTAGGAGTCGCCCGTCGGATGGACGGTGACGAGCCGTTCGACGTTCAGTCCGCGCTCGAGGGCCCGGTACAGCGCCCAGGCCGAGTCCTTCCCGCCTGAGAAGAGGCTGACCCAGGCGCCGTCTGCGTCGCTCATACCGACAGCTGGGTCGAGAGAACTATAGGGGTGACGAGTTCCGGACGCTACCGGGGGTAGTCGGGACCGGATCCGTCCTCGTCGCGCCTCGAGTCGGTCGCCTCGGAGTCTGGGTCCGCGTCCGGGTTCGAATCGCCCTCCGGACCCGACCGCCACTCCTCGACTCCCTGGGGGCCGCCGTCGGTGAGCCCCGACTCGGGCGTGACGTCCTCGAGGACGGTTCGGTCGGTGTCGCCGCTGAACGTCGCGGCGACCTTGGCGCCGACGAGGCTCACGACGATCGCGCCGACGACGTAGATCGCTAGCCGCTCGCCGGCCGTGATCCCGAACGTGTCGATCGAGAGCACGCCCAGTTCGATCGCGGGCACCTGAACCGGGTCGATGAGGGCCTGTTGCTCGAGGAAGTACGCCGAGAATCCCCGAACGACCAGCCCGACGGCGACGATAATAAAGGGGAGGTTGAGATAGGAGCTCCCGACCGGTTCCTCGCCGATCGCCTCGTCGAGCAGTCGGCCGGCGCTGGCAGTTAGGGCGGCCGCGGCGAGCCAGGGAACGCTGTCGAAGGCGAACTGGACCGCAGGGAGGACAATCCCGGACGGCTCCTCGAGGTTCGAGACCCCGAGGGCGCCGACGAAGACGCCGACGAGGGTCAGCCCGGCCGCGACGGCGTAGGTGACGACCGACACCTGCCCGGAGTACAGCGACTCGCGGATCTGGTGGGCGAGGCCGGTGACGACCTCGTCGACGTTGAACCCCTTGTACAGCAAGAAGAGGCCGATGACGGTCGTGATCGCGGCGGCACCCTCCGCGGGGCCGACGAACCACGCGAGCATCGGAAACACCAAAAGCGTCAGCCCGATCGGGACGAGCACCGTCTGGCGGAGTTCCTCGTCGGCCAGGAACTGTTTGAGGAGGTAGTACGTCGACTCGATGTCCCTGGCCTGTCGGACGACGACCCGGTCGACCGAGTCGACCCGCACGCGGCTCTCGACGATCGGCACCAGCCGCTCGTCCTCCGCACTGTCGATGACGACGACCGCCGACTCCGGATCGTGGGCCGCCATCAGGTCGTCTATCTGTCCGGCGACGGCCCGATCGGCCGAGACCATCGACTCCCGGTCGCCCGAGACGACCGCGACGACGACGTCCTCGCCGTCGTCCCGGAGGTTCTGGGCGACGCGCAAGGTCTCGAGCAAGGAGTTGACCCCCGAATCCTCGGGATCCGCGAGGCCGACGTCGGTCACCAGCGCACGAACTGCCTCCCAGCCGACGACGGGCGACCGGAGCCCGGTCTTTCGCCCGACGTCGTCGGTCCGGTCGAGACAGACGACCAGCGTTGTCACGGTAGGCGTTCGATCCCCTGAAACGATAAAACCACGGACTCGCTAGAATCGCAGCCGGAACTCCCGGTCGCCGACGACGCTCGCGACGCCGGCGCCGAAGGCGTAGGCGAGGCTCCGGGCGCCGCCGCCGACCCGGGCCATCAGCGGTCGCTCGGGTTCGAACTCCTCGACGGCGATCTCGTCGCGCTCGAGCCGGTCGGCCAGCTCGTCCTCGAGTTCGCGGCGCGTGCCGAGTTCGTCGACCAGGCCCATCTCGTGGGCCTGCTCGCCGAGGTAGATCCGGGCCTCGGTTTCGCGGACGAACTCGGGTTCTAAGTCCCGCCCCTCGCTGACCCGCTCGACGAACGTTTCGTAGTAGTCGTCGATCAGTCCCTGGAGGTAGGCCCGCTCGCTGTCGTCCATCTCCTTCAGCGGCGTGCCGGCGTCCTTGAACTTCCCGGCGGCGAAGCGCTCGTAGGAGAGCCCGACCTTGTCGGCGAGGTCGCTGGCGTTGACCCGCGAGCCGATGACGCCGATCGACCCGACGATCGAGCCGTCTCGCGCCCAGAGTTCGTCACAGCCGCTGGCGATCCAGTAGCCGCCGCTTGCACAGACGTCGGTCGCGTACGCGACCGTCGGCCCGTCGAAGCGTTCGGCGGCGAGTTTGATGTCGTCGCTGGGGACGACCTCGCCGCCGGGCGTGTTCAGTTTCAACAGCAGGGCGTCGACGCTGTCGTCCTCGTCGGCCCGGTCGATCTGTTCGACGATGTCGTCGGCCGGGGTCGCGCGCGGTCCCGACGGGAATCGCCCGCCGCCGCCGTCGCGCGTGATCGGCCCCTCGACGGCGACCTCGGCGACGTCGTAGCCCGGAAAGAGGCTGTCGGCGATCGAGCCGGCGATCCGAACCCCGAGGACGATCACGGCGAGGGCGACGAGCACGCCCGCGAGATCGACCAGCGTGTCGGGGTAGATCACGAACAGTGCGACGCCGATCGCGGCGAACACCGCGGCCCCGACCGCGAGGACGGCGAGTCGACCGATACCTTCGTTACTGACCACACCGAGCACCTCGGGTCATACCGGTGAGTGACGCCGCAATCCCGTTAAGCGTTGGCGGTTCGGCGACGTCACTCCGCCGGGAGTCCGCCGGGTGCGTCGGCGGTGTCCTCCTGATCGCGAACCGCTCGCTCGAGCCCGTCGGTCCGGGGAAGCACCCCGTCGGGATCGGCCGTCCAGTCGCCGAGCCACTCCCGAAGGACGTTCCAGCCGTCCCGGACGAACGGCATGGGATCGTCCGCGACCGCGTAGTCGAACCGGGGCTGGCGGACAAGCGAGCGCCCGACCTCCCCCAGCGCGGTCCACGGCGACGGGCGCTCGACGGCCGGATACTCCTCGGTCAGGACACTGTGAAGGTAGCTCAGCTCCCCCCGGAGGAGGTGCCCGCCCAGCCCCGTCTCGTAGGTCGGCCTCCCCGGAATCGGCTCGCCCATCGCCTGTTGCCAGTAGTAAAACGGAAAGTCGGCCCCCGCCTGGACGGTAAAGGGCAGCGACGACCAGAACCGGGGGTTGATCTCCATCAGTTTGAACCGTCCGTCCCGAGGGTCGCGCAGGAACTCGACCATCGCCAGCCCGTGCCACTCGAGTTCGTCCAAAAGCGCCCGCCCGTCGGCCTCGAGTTCGGGGAGGTAGATCGACTCGCGGTACGCGCTCGGCCCGCCGCAGTACTCCCAGCCCCGGCGCTGGCAGTGCTGGAAGGTCGCGACCGCCTCGCCGCGGTCGTACAGCGCGAAAAAGCCGTACTCCCGCGAGTCGGGGATCCGCTCCTGGACCAGCGGGACGTGGCCGCGAGCCTCGGTGCAGGCGGCGACGTTCGGCGGCTCGCCGGGCGTCTGGTAGGCCGTCGAGCCGACCTCGACGCGATCGAACGCCGGTCCGAGGTACTCGGGCGCGGCGACCGAGTACCGAGGTTTGACGATCGTCTCGCGGTCCCACTCGTCCCACTCGTCGAGAAGCGCGGTGTCGGGGGCGGCGACGCCAGCCCGGTCGGCCGCCGCGAACAGCTCGCACCGGTCCTGGACCCGCCGGAGCGTCTCGAACGTCGGCCACGGCGTCGCGACCGCCGCCGCGAACGCCTCCCGGTTTCGCGCCAGCGAGTAGACGTCCTCCTCGCGGACCGGGATGATCGTCTCGACGCTGGGTCGGCGGGCGATCGAGAGAAGGGCGTCGCCGTAGGCGGCCAGCTCTTCGGTCGGGTCGGGCAGGCGGACGAACTCGTCGCAGTACCTCGAGACCGCACCGGGAGTGGCAGCCGACTCGGAGCCGACGATCGTCCGGATGCCGCGAGGACGAAGCGAACGAAGGCAGGCGACCGTACTCGGGGCGTCGATCCCCGGCACGAAGACGGCGACGTCGTCCCTGGACTCGTGCATGCGAGCACCACCCAGCGACGGGGGCATTGTTATGGCCGAACTACCGCCGACCGGATCGGTCGTCGCTCGAGGAGGACGCCGCTACGGCGCTGTAAGTGTCGGTTACCGGCTCTCGACGCTCGAGGGCGAAATCGTCGACACACACACACGGGCGACGAACGCGGATCCGGAGACGGCCGTACGCGTCCGTTTCGCCCGAAAGCGGGAACGAAAACTCGAGAAAGAACGCGACCGCTACCGCAAAAAGCAAACGGCAGCAGACACAGGTTGACGAATCGGCCTACAGCAGTCCCGTCTTCTGGAGCTTCATCAGGTCCTCGGTGTCGAGGGTCTCGCCTTCCTTGAACTTCTGATAGATCTCCTCGGCCTCCTCTTTGGCCTCCTCTTTCTTCTTGTCACGCTGGGACTTGCGCTGCTCTTCCTCCTGTTTGTCCAGCTCGCGCAGGCGCTTCTGAACGCGGACGAAGTCCTCGTGGTGACGGTCGGCGGCCTCCTGGGCCTCGACGAACGACTCGTGCATCTCGTCGGCCTCGTCGCGGATGTCGTCGGCCTCGCGGTAGGCCTCGATCATCTGGTTGTGGTGTTCCTGGGCCTTGTCCGCGAGCTCGGTGACCTTCTGGTGGTGCTGGGAGGCCTCCGATCGCACTTCCTCGGCTTCCTCGACGAGTTCTTCGAGGTCCTCGTTCTGGTCGAGTTTCCCCTTGCGCTCCTCGTACTCCTCGCGCTTGGACTCGATCTTCTCGATGAGCTCCTGTTCCTCCTCGCTCGAGAGCACTTCGGTCTGCTGTTTGAACTCGAGCTGCTCGATCTCCTCCTCGAGCTCTTCGAGGTCCTTGCCCTCGTTGAGCTCCATGTCCGATTTGAGCTGTTCAACGCGGTCGAACAGTTCGTTGGCCTCGGCGTTGAGCTCGTTGCGCTTGTCCTTGTGCTCCTGGACCTGCTCGTTGAGTTCGTCGCGCTTCTCGCGGTGTTCCTGGGCCTCGTCGACCTTCTCGCGCGTTTTCGCGTTGAGGTCGTCGCGCTCGGAGGCGCGCTCGGAGGCCATCTGGTTCAGCTCGTTTCGTCGGTCTCGGAGCTGGCCGGCCTTCTTGATGAGCTGTCCTTTGGAGTTGTTTTCGAGGTCGTCGTCTGTCAGTTCGATGTTTTTCGATTCGTCTACCATGTGTTAGTCAAACCTCTGTGCCATACCCGCACCGGGAGCGGTCGGAACGCGGTCATCGTCGGTGGTGATCCGCGCGTTCGGCGGATCGCCGACTCGTCGCGCCGCCGCGTACAGCGTTCGCTCACGACCTGCGAAACCTCGGTGAATAAGATTTCCTGTCATCGATCGTCGAGCGATACGCGCCCCGGTGGCGTTCTGGTGACCACATCTACTGTCGCCGGTAATTTAAATGTACCGGTCAGCTCACCCGTGAAAACCGTTAGCAGGGCCCGCGTGGGCCCGCCTGGGCCGATTCGGAGACCCCGGAGCGATATATAAATATCGCCGGCGCCACCGGAAGGGCAATCCACTTGTGGTCGACCGCTGTGGTGTCGGGTATGTTCTACGAACAGCGGATGTCCGTCCCGGAGACGCCGACCGATCTCCGCGCCGAGTACGACGATCAGCTCGCCTCGATCGTCGACCGGCACGGCCTCGAGACGGCCCTCGATCGCACCGGCGTCGACCGCGACTCCCTCGAGGCGCTGCTCGAGGGAGACTCACCCGAGTTCTCACTCGAGGAAGCCGCCGAGATCCAGGCGCTGGAAAGCGACGCCCCTGACGCCGAGACGATCGAGACGATGGCCTGCGAGCACCTGCTGCTCGGGATGACGACGGCGGTGCTCGACGTCGACGCGGTCGAGAGCCACCTCGAGATCGATCTCGACGCCAAGGAGGTTCAACAGAAGATCGAACGGCGCGCGCCGATGTCGTTCGCGGAGTACGTCCACCTGCAACACGTCATCGCCGGCCGCTCGCAGTAGCGGGTACCGCCGGAACGCCGGACGGACGCTACGAGGTCAGCGTTACCTGTCCGGTTCGGTCGACCGAGACCAGGAAGCCGGCGTACTCGAAGGTGACCGAGCCGACCGCCCGGTCGGTCCCGCATCGATCGTGGAACAGCGAGTCCAGCGCCGACGGGTCGACGGCGTAGTACAGCGGGCCGAACTCGTCGGCCAGCTCGAGTTCGTCGACCCCGGTGGCCGCGGCGACCGCCTCGAGGACCGCCTCGCTGAGCGACTGCTCGGGGTCGGCCTGGTAGCTCACGGGCGTCTGGCTCGTCTCCTGGGTAGCTGTCGTGGAGGTCATGTCTTCCCGTATCGCCGGAAGCGGTGAAAGGACACTGGTTGGACTGCCAACCCTTCAAGTGGGGTCGTCCGCTGCGACCGTGTTCCGCAGCAGCGTCGCCTGTCCGCGACGAAGCCGCGCAGACAGCGCCTGATCCGAGATGTCGAGTCCCTCGGCGATCTCCGCCAGCGTCGCGTCCCGGGGCACGTCGAAGTAGCCCGCCTCGAGGGCGGCGAGCAGCGCTTCGCGCTGACGCTCCGAGACGCCGTACCGGCTCGCTCCGGGCTCGGGCTCCTGGAAGATCCGCTGGAGTCGAAACGGGATCTCGCGCTCCCGACAGCTCTCGCGGTAGGCCTGTAGCGCTTCGCGGGAGGGAACGCGAGCCCGGATCGCGGTGTCGTCGGTGACGGTGATATCCAAAAACGAGATGTCGTTCGCCGCGGCCGCGGGGTGGGTCAGGAGGCCGGCTCCCCAGTCGGTCAGCGCCGCGCTGTAGAGCCGTCGTTCGGGAAGCTCCTCGAGGGCGGTGAACTCGGCGATCGAGTCGTCGGCCTCGAGGGCGGCCGCGACCGACTCGAGGTCGTCCCCGTAGGCCCAGAAGACGAGTTTCGTGGCGCCGCGCTCCGACCGGTAGACCTGTTCGATCGTGAGTTTCGAGGCCGCGGTCGCCGTCTCGCGGAGGATCGGCGTCGAGAGTTCGAACTCGACGATGAAGCTCATACCCGCTTTTCGGTCCGGAACGGGATAGTTTCTCTCCGGCTACCGATCGACCGGCCGGTCCGTCGGTGCGATTATGTGGCCCGGACCCCGAGTCGGCGTATGCGAGTTGCGATCCTCGGCTGTGGCTACGTCGGCCGCGAACTCGGCCGCCAGCTCGTCGAACGGGGAGACGACGCGATCGGCGTTCGCCGATCCGACGACGGACTCGAGGCGCTCGAATCGGCGGGACTGGAACCCGTCCGGGCCGACGTCACCGATCCGACGTCGCTCGAGGCCGTCCCCGACGTCGACGCGGTCGTCTTCGCGGCCAGCAGCGGCGGTCGGGACGCCGACGCCGCCCGCGAGGTCTACGTCGAAGGGTTACGGACGGCGATCGAGGCGTTCGGCGAGCGCGAGAACGAGCCCGATCGACTGATCTACACCTCCTCGACGGGGGTCTACGGCGACCACGACGGCGACTGGGTCGACGAGGAGACCCCGATCGAGCCCACGACGGAAAAGACCGAGGTGCTCGCCGAGGCCGAGCGGATCGCCCTCGAGTACCCCGCGAAGTACGGGTTCGACGGCACCGTCGCGCGCTACGCTGGCCTGTACGGCCCGGACCGCTACCGCCTCGAGCGCTACCTCGAGGGACCGGTCACGGAGGGCTACCTGAACATGGTCCACCGCGACGACGCCGCCGGCGCAGTCCGCTACCTGCTCCGCGAGGACCTCGCCCGTACCGAGGTCGTCCAGGTCGTCGACGACGAACCCGTCGAGAAGTGGGCCTTCGCCGACTGGCTGGCCGACGAGGCGGACGTCGAACGTCCACCGAAGCGGACGACGGCCGAACGGCTCGAGGCGGGCGACCTCTCGGAAGCCGCCCGGCGTCGGATCCTGACGAGCAAGCGCTGTTCGAACGAGAAACTCCGCCAGCTGGGCTACGAACTCGCGTATCCGACGTTCCGGGAGGGGTACCGCGAGGCGATCGACGCCCGTCGGTAGGGATCGTATACTCGATCTGAACTGATGGGAAACTTCTTGGGGATCCGATGTAATGGTGCGGTATGCGACGCCGAGGCGCCGACGGCGACGGGGTCGAAGGTGTCACGTTAGCCCTCGATGCCGCCGCGGACACCGTTCGGGCGCTCGATCCGCTCGTGTTCTCCTTGCTCGTCGTCGCCGTCGGCGGCGTGCTGGTCGGCGCCTGGTGGCTCGTCCGCTGGCTCCGGCGTCCGCCGGGCGTCCGTCTCCGTAATCTCCTCGAGAGCCACGACGAGGTCGCGGTCCTGTTGCACCCGAACCCCGACCCGGACGCGATGGCGTGTGCGATGGGGATCGCCGAGATCGCCTCGTCGGTCGACACCGACGCGACGCTGCAGTTTCCCGGCGAGATCCGCCACCAGGAGAACCGCGCGTTCCGCACGGTCTTAGGGCTCGAGCTCGAGCGCATCGAGGCGGCCTCGGAGCTGGCCGCGGAGGCGGTCGTGCTCGTCGATCACAACACGCCGCGGGGGTTCACCGGAGGACAGATCGTCGAGCCAATTGCCGTCGTCGACCACCACCCCGGGAACGGAACCGGAACCGAGTTCACCGACGTTCGCAGCGAGTACGGGGCGGCCTCGACGATCGTCGCCGAGTACTTCGAGGAGCTGGGCGTCTCGCCCGACGCTACCGAGGCCGAGGGGGAGCCGACGGTCTCTACGGCGCTGGCGACGGGCCTACTCTACGGGATCCAGTCGGATACGAACCGCCTGACCCGGGGCTGTTCGTGGGCCGAGTTCGAGGCCTGCGGCTACCTCTACTCGGGAATCGACGAGGACCTGCTCGACCGGATCGCCAACCCGCAGGTGAGCGACGACGTCCTCAAGACGAAGGCGCGGGCGATCACCGACCGTCGGATCGAGGGTTCGTTTGCCGTCTGCGACGTCGGCTCGGTCACCAACGTCGACGCGATCTCCCAGGCCGCCGACGAACTGCTCCAGCTCGAGGGGGTCACCGCAGTCGCCGTCTACGGCGAGTACGACGGGACGATCCACGTCTCGGGCCGATCCCGGGACGACCGAGTACACATGGGCGAGACGCTTCGCCACGCCGTCAGCGACGTCCCGATGGCAAACGCCGGGGGCCACGCTCGGATGGGCGGCGGCCAGATCCCGATCGACTACCTCGAGGCGATCGAGACCGAGGACGGCTGCGGTCGGGCCGTGTTCGACGATCGACTCTTCGACGCGATGTCCGGTAACCGGCGGTAGCGGCGGCCGAACCGGTTCGGCCCACCGTGTCCAGCGAGTCGCCAGCCGCAGTTCGCCGGAGTCGTGGCCGTTTTACCGGCTCGCACCAACAGTGGACCGATGGAGTACGTCCAGGAGCGGATCGCGACGCTCCACGATTTCGGCGGGGAACCGCTCGCGAC